>CAIRNL010000628.1 GCA_903879975.1 uncultured Chloroflexota bacterium
CCTGCCACAACTCATCGGCATCCAGATAGGAAAGGCCATTAAAATGCACATCCTCTCGATAGATGAACCAACGATCGTCTGTGTGCATCCACGCCACCAGACCAACCAGCGTCACGACGAGAACAACGATCACCCAGAGGAGCCTGCTGCGCACAAAGCGCAGCAACGGGGCAAGATCGATGTGCGGCCAGGCGATACGCCGCGCAGTCGACGCGTCGGGCAGCAGCGACTCGAAGTGACGCAGGTGGCGGCTGAAGTTCTGCCGGCGGCGTTGGCTGGCCCGGCTGCGCGCCGCAGCGTTGTGCAAACGCGCAGGTTGCTCGCCTGGCCGCACGTTTTTTTTCAGTTTTGAATTCGGCGCCTTCCCCATGAATCCTGCTGCCACTCTCAACAAAAAATAGTTCAACCGGCACAATCTCCGTTGACGTCCCTGCTCTCAGGAGCAAATTGTGCAGTGATTCGTCCCATGCGCTGTCAGGTCAGGTACGGGCCGTGCTGTTGGCCTGGCGATCGGCATGCATCTCCATCGCCAGCATGAGCAAGCGATCCACCAGTTCGGGGTATGGAATCCCCGTCGCTTCCCATAGCTTTGGATACATGCTGATGCGCGTGAATCCAGGCATCGTGTTGATCTCGTTCAGGTACGTCGCCCCACTCTGGCCGTCCACCAAGAAATCGACGCGTGCCAAGCCGGCACAGTCGAGTGCGCGGAAGGCACGCACGGCGGTGTCGCGCACTGCTGCCATCATCGCGTCGTCAATGGGTGCCGGGATGAGCAGGCGACTGCCCTCATTCTCGTACTTAGCGTTGTAGTCGTAGAACTCATTGGCTGGGATGATCTCGCCGGCAATACTCGCAACCGGCGCCTCGTTGCCCAACACGCTCACTTCGATTTCACGGGCATGAGGAACCGCTTCCTCGACCAACAGCCTGCGGTCGAAATGCGCCGCCACATCCAGGGCCATGCTGAGTTGCTCCCGATTGCGCGCCTTGCTGACACCCACACTGCTGCCCATATTGGCCGGTTTGACGAACAGCGGGTAACGCAGCGCCGCTTCGATCTCATTGGCAACGGTCTCACGCTCTGCCTGCCAGCGTCGGCGTAAGACGGTCACGTAATGCACCTGCGGCAGCCCGTACTGAGCAAACAACTGGCGAGCGATCACCTTGTCCATCGCAACGGCACTGGCCAGCACGCCCGATCCCACATACGGTATGTTCGCCATTTCCAGCAACCCCTGCACAGTACCATCCTCGCCATAGGGACCGTGCAATACTGGGAAAATGACGTCTACTGCGCTCAGTGACTGTTCTGCGGTCATAACCGGCAACAGCACTGCGGTCGATTCACCAGTTGTCGCCGGCAATTCACCCTGCACCCTGGCCGACAGGCGCACCCACGCATCCGGCTGCTGCAGCCAGCGCCCTTCCGGTGTGATACCGATAGGCACAACCTCATGCCCAGCCAGGCGCAGCGCCTCCATGACGTTGCGCGCGCTGGCCAGGGACACCTCGTGTTCACTGCTGCGTCCCCCGAAAAGGACGCCCACTCGATAGTGCATTCGCTCTCTTGATCCCACACTCAGGTCAGGTACTGGCCAGCAGGCCATTCCCCTACCAGTTGCACTTCCGGGCTAAGCTGCACGCCGAAGCGCTCTGCAACGATGCGCTGAACTACCTGGATCAGTGCGACGACATCAGCCGCCGTCGCACTGCCGGCGCCGCCCGGGTTGATAAAAAAGTTGGCGTGCTGCCGGCTCACCTGGATGCCTCCCACAGTGGCACCCTTCAGCCCAGCTGCCTCGATGAGCCGCCCGGCATAGTCGCCCGGCGGGTTGACAAAGGTGCTGCCCAGGCTTGGTTCCACCGGCTGCGAGTGGCGTCGCTCGTGCAGGTTGCGCTCGGCCAAGGCCGCAATCTCAGCGCCATCGCCGGGTGCCAGGCGAAAGTTTGCGCTCAGCACCACAGGTCCGAAACCACCCCGCACAGGAACCTGTGATTTCAACATACTTGTACGATAGGCATACTGCAGGCGATCGGCTGGCACTTCGTCGATATCGCCGTAACTGTCCATGACCATCGCGTTGTACAGGTTGTCCTTGACTGCAGCGCCGTATGCACCCGCATTGTTCACTACAGCGCCCCCCACCGTACCAGGCAGGCTGACTGCCCACTCCAGCCCTGTCAGGCCAGCCGCAACAGTACGCCGTGCCAGACCGGCCATGCTCACGCCACCTTCGGCAAAAACGAAAGGCCGGTCATCCTGCGGGAAGACGCAGCATGGCGCCTCGTCAATTCGCACCTGCCGGCATCGGTTGTAGATCACGAGTCCGCACAACCCAGCATCGCTGATGAGCACATTGCTGCCGCCACCGAGCAGGTAATAGGGCAGTTCGACTGAGCGCGCCCAGCGCACCAGACGTATGAGTTGGTCAACCTTTGCCACGGCAGCAAAGTACTCGGCTGGCCCACCAACCTTCATCGTCGTGTACGGGGCCAGCGGCACCTGTCTACGTATCGACACACCGAAGCGCTCCGGCACACTCAGATCGACTGCGGGTGATCTCATGACCATGACCTCACCCGCTCCGGCGCCGCAGCGCATCCAGCAGCCACTCGCCCACCTTGAAGCTGTCACCGGCGCCGAGCGTGATCACCACGTCGCCAGGCGCAACCTGCTCGGTCAGATAGGCCGTCACCGCACGTAGGTCACCGATGTACTGAATGGCCCTGTGCGAGCTGGCAGCGACCAGTTCTCGGGCATGTACGCTGCCGTCGTCAGCCTCGCGCGCGGCATAGATATCGGTGACAATGACCTGATCGGCCGCGTCAAAGCTGTCGCCCATACGATAGAGCATGTGGCGCGTGCGGCTGAACGTATGTGGCTGAAAAATCGCCCAAATGCGCTGGTCCGGGTAACGGCGCCGTGCAGCAGCCAGCGTCGCCTCAATTTCTGTCGGATGATGGGCATAGTCGTCGATGACTACGATTGCGCTTACTTCACCCTTCCACTCAAAGCGCCGAGCCGAGCCGCGGTAGCCACGCAGTGCAGCCAGAGCGTCAACCAACGGTACACCGCACGAAGTCCCCACCGCTAGAGACGCCAGCGCGTTGCACACGTTGTGCAGGCCGGGCAAGGCGAGTTCGAGCCGGCCGCTGGGCGCGTTCCACCAGACCAGGTCCGCCTCTATGCCGAGGCCGGGCAGCGAGCGCAGGTTGACTGCACGCAGATCGGCGGCCTCCTCCAGGCCATAGCCGATCCAGCGCGGCCCGCGCGACGACGCATAGGTATAAACCTGTCGCACACCCTCATCGTCAACACAGGCGACGACCAGCCCTTCGCGATCAACGCCGTCAGTGAACTGCATGAATGCGCGTCGGAAACTGGCGGGCGTGGGGTAGCAATCCGGGTGATCCCACTCGACGTTCGTGATGACGGCAATTGCCGGCCTCAGTCCCAGGAACATACGATCGTACTCGTCGGCCTCGATGACGAATTCAGGCGCCGTACCGGCTGCGCCGTTCCCATAGCCGGGCACCTCCGATCCTACGACGTAACCGCAGTCGATCCCCCCGCTGCGCAGCACGTGCATGATCATGGCCGTGGTCGTCGTCTTGCCGTGCGCGCCGGCCACCGCAATGACGCGACGATTGGCAAGCAAGGCAGGCAGGAACTCGCTGCGTTTGACCACCGGCATGCCCAGCGCCTCAGCGGTGCGCCGCTCCGGGTTCTGCGCGTCCACGGCGCTGCTGATCAGCACTACGTCCGGACGCTCGGCAGGCAGCAGGTCGGCGAGATTCTGCGCAATCTGGCCGTTCAGAACCTGCGCACCCAGTTCCTGAAGTCGTTGGGTAGCGGGACCCGCCTGGCGGTCACTGCCAGCCACGCGGATACCCTGCTCCAACAGCACGGTTGCAATTGCGCTCAGGCCTGCTCCACCGATACCGATCAGGTAGACACGCAGTGTTTGATCTCGATTGGCCAGCCGGTCCTGCCAGGTGCCCGGCGCGTATGCTTGGTTCGTATCCATAAGCTCAGTCGGTTACGTGACGAAATTCCCAGAAAAACATCTTCGCCACTCGTCCTACTCACCGAATCACGCGAACGATCAATAAAACAGTTGCCGGGATCGCCCAGTAAAAGGAACTAGGAAAGATCGTCTGTGGCAGCATGCCGAGCAAGAAAGTACCTGTGGGCGTCAACGCTCCTGTCAATAGATTGAACGGATAGGCATAGGAGTCTGCGTAGTACCACAGCGTGCCTGCAATCAGATAGCCATTCAACGCGCCAACAGCGAATCCAGCTGAGAGACCCAAACACCCCAGGATGCGGTTGCTGCTGAAGTCAAAGGTCTTGCCCTGATAGGTCAGTACGATGATCAGCCCCAAAAAGAGTACAATCAACACAAAGACCAGTTCGTTGATGCGAGCCGTATCGGCGCCAAAAAATCTGGAGGCCCCCTCCACGGCGCGCTGAATCCAGCCTTGTTCTGCGGCAAACCCCAGCACCGCCACCACATACATGAAGATGATCGAGTTGCCCAGCTCCCGATTCGACCCACGCACCACCCCAATGAATGCGAAGATCACAACGACAGAATAGAAGAGAATTTCGATCGGACCCATGCGACGTTCCCTCAAGTCTCTAGCGCTTTGCGCTCCGGCGCACGGGCCAGGCAATCAGCACCAGCAGCAGCGTAATCATGATCAACCAGACGGGCGGCGGCAGGGGCTGCACCCACTGCCAGAAATTCTGAGCTGTCGTCACTAACACTCGCCACAGTTCACCGACGAGCACGAACAGAGCATTGAGCGGCGGTTTTTCCTCCTGCTCGGCTGGAATCGCCGTCAGAACTTGCCCTAACACCGGGAGCAGAAGTGCCGCAAAGACCAGACCGTTGGCCAATCCCAAGAGCACGGCAGAAAACTTGTGTTTGCCACGCCGCACGATCTTCGGGTCGCTCGTTGCGATGAACGTTAACAGCACGATGACCGCCCAGACAAGAAACAAGAAACCATTTTGATTCTCGTCGGTGATCACGTTAGGTGCTTCAGAGACCGCTTGCAGCGCATCCTCGGCGCCACCCGTCAGCCCACCCGAACGGACGAGCACCACGAACTTACCGACGAAGTTCGTCATGCGCACGACGATAGAGCCACTCTCCTGGAGCAGCACCCAACTCACGACTGTCACGATCAATAAGGTCAACTCGGGCCAGACACCGCGACGATAGCCCAGCCAGCCAAAGAAAAACAGATAGAGCACAAAAGCGATGAGTATCTGCGTTTCTGTCGTCATTGTCGTGACTCGTCACTCTTCTGGGGCGATGCCAACATCACAATCTCCTGAGCAATTCGCAGTGCTGCATCCGGTTTTGCGAGTTCGGCAAGTGCCGTCTCCATCTGCTGGCGCTGCTCGCGGTCACCCAGCAGTGCCCACACAGTCGGCGCCAGTTGCGCCGCCAAATCTGCGTCCTCCACAATGACAGCCGCCCCACGGTTCGCCAGCACGCGGGCGTTGTCCATCTGGTTGACGCTGGCAAGCGGCACCAGGATCGACGGCAGGTGCGTCACCGGCAACTCACCCAGCGTGCTTGCCCCTGCACGTGCCACTGAAAGGTCGGCAGCAGCCAGTGCCAGCGGCATCGCCTCGTGCAGATAGGCCACTGCGTGGTAGCGGAGCTGCAGATCTGGCGGCAGCGGGTGTTCGTTCCGCCAGGCCTCGTACAGCGGCCAGTCGCGCGTACCGACGACATGAAGCACCTGGAGCGCAGGCAACAGCTGCGGCAACCCTTCCCAAGTCGCCTGGTTGATCACCCGCGCCCCGCTCGAACCACCCCATACCAACAGCAGCGGCAACACCCTGCCATCCGGCTCCGTCAACGTCACAGACAACTCCGCAGCCAGCCTCTGCCGCGCCTGCGAGCGGTCGTGTGCAGCTACCACCAGTTCACGACGGACGGGGTAACCGGTGACTACGGCCTTCCCGGCCGGTGCCAGGCCACCAAACCAGCCGGCTGCCTCAGGAAAGCTGACCGCCACCCGGGTCGCCAGCTTGCTCAGCCAGCGAATTGCATGGCCCGGCGACATATCCGGCAGATAGATCAGCACCGGGATTTTGCACATTGCGCAGGCCACAACCACCGGCCCACACACATAGCCCCCCGTCACAAAACAGACATCCGGCCCAAAACGATCGACAATCGCCAGGCTCTGACGCACACCGGCCACCATGCGCCCCACGTTGTGCGCCACCTTGACCGGGTTGGCGATCCGCAGTTGGCCGGTGCGGATCGCAACATAGGCGATCCCGGCGCGTTCCACCAAGCCTTTCTCCATGCCGCCCTGGCTACCGACCCACAGCAGATCGACTGTGGCCGAATCCGTGCCAGCAGGACGATCATGGGTTGCCGCCGCCCTTGGTTCGGCTGGAACTGCTGCGCACGCGCCCGTCGTCCACACTGGGGTGGCGCGGGGTAGTCGACTGGTAGCTGCCAGCCCGAGCTGTGCTACGACGGCCAGGGCGGGATAGACGTGACCGCCCGTTCCCCCGCCTGAGATCAACACGTTCATACGAGTACCTTCCTAGCTGCGGTGCGCGCGCAGTCGACTCTACGCTGTAGCGACTGATGCTGAGCAGGATGCCGATACCAGCCAACGACGCCACCAGCGAACTGCCGCCGTAGCTGACGAAGGGGAGCGTCACGCCGGTGGGCGGTGCAGCTGCGACGATGACCGCCGTGTTGAGCAGCGCCTGCAAGATCAGGATCGTCGTGATGCCGGTCGCCAGCAGCATACCAAAGTTGTCGGGCGAGCGCAGTGCAATGCGCAACCCACGCCACGCCAACAGCGCAAACAGCAAGATCACAAGCAGTGTACCGAGCAACCCCAGTTCCTCGCCGATCACGCCGTAGATATTATCGCTCCAGCTGACAGGCAGATAGCCGGTCTGCTGCGCCTGCCCGTTGCCCAGCCCTGTGCCCCAAAACCCGCCACGCATGAGCGCCTGCACACCCTGGCTGACCTGCCACTCATCGCTAGCCAGCGGGTTGCCGATGGAGGCCAGGTAGCGTTCGATGCGGTCCGCGGCATAAGAGCTGTAGCGAATCACGATCAGGAACGTCGTCGTCGCAATCACGCCGACAAGCGCCAACTGTTTGAGATCGGCGCCGGCCACAAAAAGCATGATGGCCGCTGTAGCCACGATCAGAATGGCCGTGCTAATCTCAGGCTGCAGGACGATGAGAACGGCCACGATGCCCATGAGAACGCCGAACGGCAACAGCCCAGCCTTGGCCTCACGAATGCGGCGCCCTTTGCTCGTCAGCCAAGTACTTACATAGATGATGATTGCGATCTTGGCGGGCTCGCTCGGCTGGATGCTGCCGTTGTAATAGGCGCGCGTTGAGCCGAAGCGCTCGGTGCCGATAACAATGACGAACAGCAGCGACAGGAGCGCCACGCCCATGATCGGAATACTCCAGCGATCCCACAGCGTATAAGGGATACGTGCAGAGACAATCAAGGCTGCGACACCAATAACCAACCACACAATCTGGCGCGCAACAAAATAATACGGGTTGTCAAACCCCTCCATCGCGCGCGGATAGCTGGCCGAAAAGACCATGACAACGCCCAGAAGCAGCAAAACGGAAACGACCATGAGCAGCCCCCAGTCGTAGCGACCCTTTGCATTTGGTTGGCTGCGTGCGGCTGTCATGATATCTCCTCGGCGGCGCACTGCGCACCCGGCTCTGCGCCGGACAGAACCATGCGATCGTTGCGCTCGCTCACCAGCCGGCGAAAGTGCTCGCCGCGCTCCTCAAAATTTCGATATGCGTCGTAGCTTGTACCGCCCGGCGACAACAGAACCACGGTATCCGGCGCTGCAGCTCGAGCTGCCAGCTCGACCGCCTCTTCCAGCCGGTTCACAACGGCCGTACTGGGCGCAGTACGGCGGCGGAATTCGGCTTGATCCTGCACCTTGCGCACGATCATGGCCCCGGCCTGGCCAAAGCCGATCAGATAATCCACCCTGGTCAAAACCTCGTCGGCAAACTCATCCCAGGGAAGATTCTTGTCCTTGCCACCGGCAAGCAGGATAATCGCCTGGCCTTCGGCAAAAGAGCGCAGCCCGGCAATGGCTCGCTCCGGTGATGTGGCGATGCTGTCGTTGATCCACTGCACCCCGCCGACATCCCTTACCACTTCCAAGCGATGAGTCACGCCCGTAAAGCTGCGTGCCACCTCGGCCATCCCGGTCACTGTGGCGCCCACCCCGGCGCTGATCGCAGCAGCAGCCAGCATATTGCTCACATTGTGCTCGCCGCGCACTTTCAATTGCTTCCGGCGACAGATCGGAGACTCGCCGTAGAACAACCACTCGCCGTCACCCCAGGCACCTGACACGATCCGTTGGCGGCGATGAAAGAGAGCAAGCGGCAAGTGCCGTCCGGCTATGAGCGACCCAACCTCCTCGATCAGGGCATCTAGAGCCCAGTCGGACGGTAGAGGAGGATCGCTTTCTCGCCACTCGCCGCTCGCCACTCTCCTCGTCACAGGGTCCTCAGCGCTCAGCACAATGGTGGCACCTTGGGGCAGAGAGCGCAGCAAGTTGAACTTGGCATTGGCATAATCAGCCATATCTGCATGCCGATCCAGGTGATTGGGCGTGATATTCAAGATCGCTGCTACGTCAGGGCCGACACCGCCGATCGTTCCCCACGATCGGCGCGGATCGAACAATTCCAGTTGAAAGCTGCTCAGCTCAAGTACGATCCGGTCTCCGGGTGAGATCGTATCCAGGCGGTCAATGAGCGGTGTGCCGATATTGCCGCCCACGTGCACCGGCAATCCGCTGGCCTCCAGCATCTTGCCAACCAGCGTCGTCGTTGTGGTCTTACCGCTGCTACCGGTGATAGCAACGACCGGACCGAGCCCCAGGCGACGCACTTCCTGCAGCGTCAGCAGACTGTCATTCGTCAGTGCAATGCCCTGCTGCACGGCCGCCTGCACGATCGGCAGATCAGCCGGAACGCCGCCACTCAGACATAGCAGATCACAGTGATCGAGCAGTGAGAGCGGGTGGCCTCCCAGCCGCAGCGTCACAGGCAGGTCAGCCAGTTGTGCAATCTCACGCTGAAGCTGCTCAGCGGGAGCGGCATCGCTCACGGTAATGCGGGCGCCCTGCCGGGTGAAATAACGCGCCAAAGCTGACCCTTGTCGAGCCAGGCCGAGAATCACGATGTTGCGTCCAAACCAGTCGTTCCCCATCAATCCACCTAAATCAGAGCGAGGGCAACCCCTAACATCCCGGCCAGCATTGACGCAATGTAGAAGCGCTCCTTGACCTGCATTTCGCTCCACCCCAACAATTCGAAGTGGTGATGCAGCGGCGACATCTTGAAAAGACGTCGACCTTCGCCATATATGCGACGCGTCAACTTGAAATACCCAACCTGCAACATCACGCTGATCGTCTCGGCAGCAAAGACCAGGCCGATCATCGGCAAGAGCAGCCACTGGCCGGTCATGACCGAAACGAGTGCCAAGGTTGCACCCAGCGCCAGGCTGCCGGTATCGCCCATAAAGAGTTGGGCGGGATAGGCGTTATACCAGAGAAACCCCAAGATCGCCCCTGCCAGCGTAAAACAGAAAATCGCCAGATATACCTGATCCTGCAAATAGGCGATTGTGCCGTAACAAGCAAACGAGATCAGGCTTGTACTGCCTGCCAGGCTGTCCAGACCATCGGTCAGGTTGACTGCATTGCTGCACCAGACCAGGAGAAAGACTGTCACCGGCAGGATCAGCGGCCCGATACGAAAGAAATCCTTGAAGCCCGGCACGCCCACATAATCCCACTGTGGCGGCCCAAAATAAAGTACTGCAGCAATGATCGACGCAAAGAGCACCTGGAAGGAGCTCTTCATGCGCGGGCTCATGCCCTCGCCTCTGCCACGGATACCCTTGATGCCCTGCCAGTCATCCACAGCGCCGAGCAACGCATGCGAACCGAGGCAGAAAAAGAGCAGCAACGTGCTCTGGCCGATGGCATTCATGCCCAATAGATCGACGAAATTCAACATCCCCGTAATCACGAGAACCGGCACCACAAAGAGCATACCCCCCATCGTCGGTGTGCCTGTTTTGAACTGGTGACTGCCCGGCTGATCGATGCGGATCTGTTTGCCGATCCCTTTGCCACGCAGGAAACCAATCAGCGGCCGGCCCCACACCGCTGCGAAAAAAAAGCTGACGGTGCCCAGAGCCAAGGCGTATGCCATGCCTGGTTCCAATGGGTTATCCATCAGCCTGCTCCTGTCACCCAGTTCTGCGACCCATCACCCTCCACCTCCGCAGCACCGACCTCTACCGAGATTTCAGCCACGATTGTATCCATCCCCACCGCGCGGCTACCCTTGACAAGCACCAGGTCATTGGCGTGGACGAGCCGACACAGCAGGGCCACTGCGTCCTCGTGCGCTGCCAGGCTGTGTACCATGTCCGGGGCAAAACCAGCTCCGCGAGCCTCATCGGCAATTGCGCTGCCCAGGCGTCCGACCGTGATCAGTACGTCGACAACGTCGGCTGCTCGGCGCCCAACAATTTTATGCGCTTCATCTTCGTAGCTGCCCAGTTCGAGCATGTCGCCCAGAACAGCCACGCGCCGGCCGTTTGCCTTCGGCTCGACATCGGCCAGGAGGTTCAGCGCGGCGATGGTACTCACCGGGCCGGCATTGTAGGTGTCATCGATGACCGTGCTACCGTTGATGCCGCGCACCGCCACTAACCGTAACTGCCCGGCCTGTGCTTGCAGGCCAGACACAATCTCCTCCCAGCCCAATCCTTCCGACAGCCCGGCGGCTGCGGCACACAGGGCCGTATGTACACTGTGTCGGCCCAGCAGCGGAATTTTCAAATGAATCAAGTCCACCTTCTGCGTGTTCAGGCGTCGATAATGGAAACGGAAGCGAATCCCTTCCATTCCCATACTCTGGATTTCGTCGGCCCACAGGTCTGCGTCAGGCGTCAGGCCATAGCGGATGATGTGCGCCTTGGTGAGTGAGGCCATAGCACGCACGCGCTCGTCGTCCCAGTTCAGAATCGCCACACCGCCGCTTTCCGCATCCGGCAGCGCCCGCACCAATTCTGATTTGGCCTGGGCAATGCGCTCGATGGTACCTAGACGGCTCAGATGGCTCGGCCCCACGTTGGTGACAATCCCGACATGCGGGCGCCCTAGCAGGCAGAGTCGATCAATCTCGCCCATGCCGTACATGCCCATCTCCAGAACAGCGCACTGGTGGCGATGATTCAAACCGAGCAGCGCCAGCGGCAATCCCTGCTCGCTGTTCAAATTACCAGGCGAAGCATGCGTCACAAAGCGGGAGCGCATCACATTGGCCGTCAGTTCCTTGGTACTGGTCTTACCGACACTGCCTGTAATCCCGATGACGCGCAGCGCCGGGTCAGTGCGGTGTGCGCGCTGAAAAGCACCGATCTTCTGCAGCGCCTGCACGCTCTCGTCTACGATATAGGCAACCGGCACAGGGTGTTGGTACTCCGCGGGCAGTTGGGCGGAAATCGCCCACCGTCCGCGCGTGCAGTCGACAATGGCTGCACCGGCTGCGCGTGCGGCTGCCCGCCCATGCTCCTCAGCAATCACTGCCTGCGCACCGTTGGCCAGCGCCGCCCCTAGATACGCATGTCCGTCGGTATTCGACCCAAGTAACGCAACAAACAGATCCCCCCAGCGCACGTCGCGGCTATCCAGGGCTGCATGGGCGATGGGTGCCGCTGGCAGCATCATAGGCGGGATCTGGCCGGTCAATGCGGTCCACAGGGTGTGCTGCGTAATCGAAGTCGCCGTGTAAGGTCGTTCAGCCACGAATCTGTCTCCGCATCTAGTTCGACGCTGTCTGTCCCACCCGTTTCTCGTCAGGCGGAATATTGTAGTAGTAAAAAAGTCGCTGTGCCACGCGTGAGAATGCCGGGGCGGCCGTATAGCTCGCCCATCGGCTGATATTCGGGTCCGGCCGGTCCAGCTTAACCAGGATCACGAAGCGTGGATCGTCGGCTGGCGCATAACCGACAAAGGTCACAATGGTGTCATCTTCCGTGTACCCTTCTTCGGTCGGAATTTGGGCTGTACCGCTCTTCCCAGCGATACGATAGCCGGAAACAGCCGCCGCCGATGCCCCATTGGTCACAATATCGACCAGAATATCGGTCAACATCTTGGCTGTCTCCGGACGGATCGTCGTACCTAGCACGGTCGGCTCGGTGATTTGTACCTTATCCTCCAAGACACGCGCCTTGACAATATAGGGACGCATCAACTTGCCACCGTTGGCGATCGACGCAACGGCATTGGCCATCTGGATGGGCGTCACTGCCAAGCCCTGGCCGAAGCTGTTCGTGCCGAGATCGGAGAGGCTCCAGTCCAGCATACCCGGCTGTTTGATCAGACCATAGACCTCATCGGCCAGATCGACTTCCGTCACTTGCCCAAAACCAAAACGCTCGACATACTGGTAGAACTGCTTCTGGCCAAGCATCAGCGCCCACTGTGCCGTAATCACATTCAGCGAGCGCGCCAGGGCTTCGGTCATATCCACGACACCATGCGCAACACGATCGCTGTTGAGGATGATACGCTGGCCGACCGCAATCGAGCCGGTGTCGGTCAGCGTCTGCGTCGGCGTGACAACGCCAGCATCAAGTGCAGCAGCAGCAGTAATGATCTTGAAAACCGAGCCCGGTTCGTACTGGGCACTGACTGCAGGATTCTGCACAGCGCCCAACTCTGCCGTGGCCAGATCATTCGGATCGAACGTCGGCGAATTGGCCATCGCCAGAATTTCGCCAGTCTTCGGATCCATCACGATGATGGTGCCAGCTTGGGCCGCAAACTGGGCAAGCGCCCACTGCAATTCGTCTTCGGCGATCAACTGCACGTTGCGGTCTAGCGTCAGGATCAGATCCTTGCCTGCCACCGAAGGCAAGAAACGCCGCACATGGGTCGGCAGTTCCGACAGCGTGCTATGGGGGCGGCCTGTCAGTCCAACGCCGTCCTGCTGTCGCAGATACTGATCATAATAGTCTTCGACCCCGCTGACACCTTGGTGCCACGTGGCATCTCCCAAGATGGCCAACGAGCCAACCACCTGCGCGCCGACCATACGCTCCGGATAGTACCGCTGCGGGGTCGGTGTCAGCGTGATATTGAGAAGAGGATGTGTACCCACTTCTTGCGCCAGAATAGCCTGTTTTTCAAGAATAAGCCGGCCTGCTTCCAGACTGATCGCAGGCGCAAGGCGTACAAATTTGCGATCGGCATAAGTGTTGAGCAGATTGAGCGTCTCCTCGGCTGGGATACCGGCCAAAGCTTCCAACAGGCGTGCAGCTTCGATGCGTTCCTCTGCGGAGTGGAAATAGTCTGGCGTTGCCGAAACCTCATAGGAGAAGCGATCGGCTGCCAGAAGCGCTCCGTTGCGGTCGACAATATTCCCACGCGGCGATTCACCCTGATGGGACTGGCCAGGCGGCCGTGCCTGTCCATAC
>CAIRNL010000629.1 GCA_903879975.1 uncultured Chloroflexota bacterium
ACTAGGGCACCTCTCGCAGCCGCCTCTCCGGCGCTCACTTTGTCGTGTGGCGCACAAGGAAAACCGCATGCAGGGTGTGCCGGAGCCGCTGTGTCAGCCGGAGCCGCTGTGTCAGCCGGAGCCGCTGTGTCAGCCGGAGCCGCTGTGTCAGCCGGAGCCGTAGAGCAGATAGGGCGCACGCCGCACGCAGAACGCCGCTTCGTACGCCGCCCAGTCGTGGGTCATACCGGCTACGTCGTAGCCCAGACTCAATCCCTCGCGCAACGCCGTGCTGCCAGCCAGGAAATCAAAGTGCGCCGGGCGTCCTTCCCAGCTCGATGCCAGGAAGGCGAAACGCTCGGGATCCTGCGCACGGCAGGCCGCAATCACATGCAGGCCGGTCGTCACTGCCTGGAGCGCAGCGCGATCGAGCACGTGCACCTGCACCCCCTGGCACGCTGCCCCGCAGTGCTTGCTCGCCGACGGCACGAAATGCACCGGGCGAAAGCGCACGCCGGGCAGGTCGAGATGGTTGAGTGTGACGGCGAGCCGGTACCCGTCCAGCCACGGCGCACCGACTACTTCAAAAGGCAGGGCCGTGCCGCGCCCCTCTGAAAGGTTCGTGCCTTCCACCAGACAGGTTCCTGGATACACGGTGGCCGTAATCAACTGGGGCATCCCCGGTGACGGAGAGACCCACGGCAGGCCTGTCTGGTCGAACCACACCGACCGCTGCCAGTTCTGCAGCGGCAGTACGGTCAGGTCGGTCGCAAAGCGCTGCTCGGCGGCGATCATCTGCGCCAGCTCGCCCAGCGTCATGCCATGGCGGATCGGGATGTCCACGATCCCGACGAAGGACTCCAGCCCCGCCTCGACCCCCGGCCCCTCGACTGCCACGCCGTTGATGGGGTTGGGCCGGTCGAGCACCAGCAACGGGATGCCCGTGCGCCCACTGGCGCGCAGCACATGGTAGAGCGTGCTGAGATACGTGTAGAAGCGCACCCCCACATCCTGCATGTCAAAGACCAGCAGGTCCACCTCGGCCAGCATGGCGTCGGTGGGCTCGCGGTCGGCGCCGTAGAGGCTGTAAACGGGGATGCCCAGGCGCACGTGGCTGCCGTGGCCGACGAGCACCCCGTCGGCAGCGCACCCGTCGCTGCCGTGCTCCGGCCCGAAGAGCGCAGAGATCGTGGCGCCGGCGTGCAGCAGAACACTCTCGGCTGCCTGCAGAGTGGGCAGGACCGCCGCCGGCTGTGTCACAAGGCCAATCCGCCGCCCGCGCACCTTGCCCCTCGCCGTTGTCACCAGTTGCCCCAATCCCGTTGTAACCATCTGCCAGACCGTTCAGCTCCCCACCCCCAAGGCCAACTCGAATGGCCGCTTGCCAAGGTAGCAGAATTATACAGGATGTGGGTGTTGACATCCGTGCCGCTCACCCCTAAGATTCTCTCAGCAACCAACTACTGATGAGGAGACTGCCATGCGTTTGGAAGGCACCTATAGATTCAACGCCCCACGTACCGACGTCTGGGCGGCGCTCATGGACCCGAACGTGCTGTCGACTGCACTGCCTGGCGGCGAGGCGATGGAGCAGGTGGGCGACAACGACTACCGCGCATCGATGAACGTCAAGATTGGCCCTGTACAGGGTCGTTTTGATGGGAAAATCTCGCTCAGCGAGATTGTGCCGTTGCAGCAGTACACCATGAAGGTCGATGGTCAGGGGGCACCCGGCTTTGTGTCCGGCGAAGGCAAGCTTTTCTTGGAGGACAACGACGGGGGCGGTACGCTGCTGCGCTACGGTGGCGATGTGCAGGTGGGTGGACGGATTGCCGGTGTCGGCCAGCGCCTGATTGAGAGCACGGCCCGCTCCTTGACGCGCCAGGGACTGACCGCGCTCGATCAGGCGTTGACCGTGCCCACCGCTACGCAACCGCCGGCCGCCGTGCCTGTGACTGCTGGCCGCACCGGCGAGCTCGACACACCTGCACCGCAGACGCCGGTTGCACCCGTACAGCGTGCTCCGGTCGCGCAGCCATCCATGGCCGGTATCGCCGCTGAGGTAGCGCGCGATGTGGCCAAGGACCTGGCGAGCGACTATATCCCGGCCGGCAAACAGGAACGCGTCATCTGGTTTGCACTCGGCGCTCTGGCTATGCTGGCCTTTGTCGTCCTCGTGCGCCTGGTGCAGAAAGAATGAACCTGCCTCCCGTGAACCAGGTGAACCGCCATTGATCCCGTCATCCTATCACCCATCCGGCATAGGGCTACATGACCGAACCTACCCGCTTCACGAATCGTCAGGTCGCTGACCTCCTCGCAGGCGTCGGGGCTCGCCTGCAGATTCTGGACGCCAACCGTTTTCGCATCATCGCCTTTCAGAACGCGGCCGAGAGCATTCGCAACTTGGCGCAGGATATCAACGCCGTCGATGCGGCTGGCGAGCTGAAAAATATCCCTGGCATTGGCAAGGGCATCGGCGACGCCATCCATCACCTGCTGTCCACCGGCAGGGATCCTGAGTTCGACGCACTCTTCGCACAGGTGCCGCAGGGCGTGGTGGGTATGATGCAGGTGCCGGATATGGGGCCGAAGAAGGCAAGGCGCCTGTGGGAGGAACTGGGCATCGACAGCGTCGACGCGTTGCGCACGGCCGCTGAGCAGGGCCATCTGCGCAATTTGAAAGGTTTTGGCGCCAAGAGCGAGGAGAAGATCCTGCGGGGAATCGAACTGCTCGCCAGCCGTGTCGACGAGCGTTTGTCGATCGGCGTCGTGCGCCCGCTGGCGCTGGGCATGATCGCCGCGCTCGAAGCTGCGTTGCCGGCAGGGACTATGCAACGTGTGGCGCTGGCCGGCAGCCTGCGTCGCTGGAAGGAGACGATCGGCGATGTCGATATTCTCTGCGTGACTGCGCAGCCGGCGTTGGTGATGGAAGTCTTCCGCAGCCTGCCCGAAGTGGCACATGTCGCCGGCGCCGGTGAAACAAAATCCAGTGTGGTACTCGGCAACGGCCTGCAGGTCGATCTGCGGTTGGTCGAGGCAAAGCACTGGGGCGCGGCGCTCCAGTATTTCACCGGCAGCAAGGAACACAACGTCGCTGTGCGCGAGCTGGCGCTTAAGCAGGGCTGGAGCCTGAACGAGTATGGCCTGACCGCGACGGGCAGCGGCGTTGCGCCTGAAGGGGAGCAGCGCTTCTTTGCCGAAGAGGCCGATTTGTATGCTTTTCTCGGCCTGGATTGGGTGCCGCCTGAATTGCGTGAAAACCGCGGCGAGGTGCCGGCCGCGCGGCAGCATACTCTGCCGGACCTGGTGACGCTGGCCGATCTGCAGGGCGAGTTGCATGGCCACACCACCTACAGCGATGGCGCCGGCAGCGTAGCCGAAATGGCTGAGGCGGCACAGGCGCGCGGCTATGCTTACTGGCTGGTGAGCGACCACAGTGTGGGGCTGGGCATTGTGCAGGGGGTGGACGACGAGAAGTTGCGCCGCCAGCGCGTGGAGATCGACGCTTACAACGCCCAATGCGCCGGCCGGGGCATCGACTTCCGCCTGCTGCAA
>CAIRNL010000630.1 GCA_903879975.1 uncultured Chloroflexota bacterium
AGGGTGCGGTTGGCCGTGGCGACGAAGCTGTAGCTGGGCGTCGTGGCGACTGGTGTGCCCCCCTCGCTCCAGGCGACGACGGTGTAGCCGCTGTTGGCTGTGGCGGTGACCGTCACTGCGCTGCCGTGGTGATACAGGCCACCGCCGCTCGCTGTGCCGCCGACAGCCGGGTCGGCGCTCACCGTGACGGTGTAGGTGTTGATTGCGAAGGTGGCGGTCAGCGCCTGGTTGGTGGCTGCCGTGAAGACGTAGCTGGCCGTGGTCGCGAGTTGGCCAGAGGCATCCTGCCAGGCGACGAAGGTGTAGCCGCTGTTGGCTGTGGCGGTGACCGTCACTGCGCTGCCGTGGTGATACAGGCCACCGCCGCTCGCTGTGCCGCCGACAGCCGGGTCGGCTCCCACTGTGACGGTGTAGGTGTTGATTGCGAAGGTGGCGGTCAGCACCTGGTTGGTGGCTGCCGTGAAGACGTAGCTGGCCGTGGTCGCGAGTTGCCCAGAGGCATCCTGCCAGGCGACGAAGATGTAGCCGGTGTTGGCTGTGGCCGTGACGATGGCTGTTGCGCCGTGATCATAGATGCCGCCGCCGTTCACTGTGCCGCCGACGGTTGGGTTCACACGCACATCGATGGCGTACTGCACCGTCTGCGTCAATGGCAAGGAGGTGCTGGCCAGGTAGTTGGCATCGCCGCCGTAGGTTGCGGTGACGAGATGGCTGCCGGCGATGATCTGCGCAGTGCTGTAGGTCGCCACGCCGTTGACCAGGGAGACAGTGCTGGCAATAGTTCCAACTGTGAAGGTGACGAAGCCGGTGGGGGTGTAGGCGCTGGCTGCTCCAATTGACCCGTCGCTCACCGTCGCCGTAAAGGTGACGGTCTGGCCAAAGACGGCTGGATTGGGCGCACTCTCCAACGTCGTGAGCGCCGGTCGCTGCGTGTTGGTCAGTAGGAAGGAAATAGCTGGGCTGGCGCCGGTGGTGCTGGCATTCACGATGTAGCTGCCGGCGATGCTGCTGGCGGTCGGCGTGAAGACGCCGACGCCACCGGCAAGCGTCGCGGTGTTGGTGATGGGGGTGGTACTGGCGCCGCTGGCCGGTGCAACGAAGGCGACGATGCCGCCGTCCACTGGTTCGGTGTAGCTGCTGCTGACGGCAAGGGTGAGTGGTGCGCCGAAGGCTGTGCCCCACAACGTACTCTGGGCATCGCCGCCTGTCTTGTCGAGTGTGAAGCCCTGGCTTTCAAAGGCGCCGATGTCGCACGCGTTGACACGGGCTACGCCGCGCGGGTCAGTGGCCGGGCAGGCGCTGCTGTTGCCGGCGTCGATGGCTGCGCTGCCCGGCAGGAGCGGGTGGGTCTGGATGCCTCCACCGTAGTCGCCGAGTGCTCCCAGGAGAGCGGCACCTGTGGCCATGTTGCTGCAGCTTGCGCCGGTTGGACAGCCGCCTTGGATCAAGCTGTAGGTGAGGGTGACGCTGGCGGAAAAGTTGAGGATTTGTGATGCTGCGGGGGCTGTGTTTCCCCACAGAATCACGTTGGTGAGTGCGGGACTACTGACACCATCGGTGCCTCTGTTGTACATCGCTCCACCGCCGGAGGAGGCAGAGTTGCCGCTGAAGGTCACGTTGGTGAGTGTGGGGCTACCGGCACCACCATTCAAGCCAAGGTTATACATCGCTCCACCGTCGTGGGAGGCAGAGTTGCCGCTGAAGGTCACGTTAGTGAGTGTGGGGCTACTGGCACCATTCAAGCCAAGGTTATACATCGCTCCACCGTCGAGGGAGGCAGAGTTGCCGCTGAAGGTCACGTTAGTGAGTGTGGGGCTACTGGCATAGTTGTTCATCGCTCCACCGGTGAGGGAGGCAGAGTTGCCGCTGAAGGTCACGTTAGTGAGTGTGGGGCTACTGGCATTGTTGTACATTGCCCCACCGTCGGCGAAGGCAGAGTTGGCGCTGAAGGTGACGTTAGTGAGTGTGGGGCTACTGGCATAGTTGTACATCGCTCCACCGCCGGAGGAGGCAGAGTTGGCGCTGAAGGTGACGTGGGTCAGTGCCGGGTTGCTGGTGCCAGAAAGGGAGCCATTGTTGTACATCGCCCCGCCGAAGGCGGCAGAATTGGCGCTGAGAGTGAGATTGGCTAGGGTAGGGCTGCATTCGTTCCCGCTGCCGGCGCCGTCACAGTATAAGCCACCCCCGCGGATGTGGGGAGTAGTGCCATTTGCTCGCCCTGCTGTGATCGTGAAGCCGTCGACGTACGTGGTTGCGGTGATAGGATCGCCGACTACGCCGTCCAGCCAGAGGACATGGTAGGCGTTGGTACCGGTGATGTTGGCCGTGCTCGTCACCACGCCATTGGCGTCGGCGATGTCGTTGCCTTCCAGGTCGCCGCTGAGCACGGTGGGGTGGGCAACCCAGTTGCGCTGGGTACGCTGGGTCTCGGTGGCGGCAAAGCCGCCATAGAGCTTGATGCCGCTGGTCACGGTGAAGGTGTCCCTGATGGTCAGCCCAGGGGTGTAGACGCCGGCCGCCACCCAGATCTCGGCGCCGCTGGTAGCGGTGCGGAGGGCGTTCCGCAGTGTAGTGGCGCTGCCCCAACTGGTGCCGTTGCCGGTGCCGGTGGGAGTAACGTAGATGGGACTCTGCGTCTGTGGAGACGCAAGTGCAGTGGTGCTGCCCCAACTGGTGCCGTTGCCGGTGGGGGTAACGTAGATGGGACTCTGCGTCCGTGCAGGCGCAGCAAAGAAGAGCAGGACAGCTAGACTCAACGCTACAGCCCGTCCCCCGCGGGCCAGCCACCGGTGCCCGTTTTTGCCGACTCCTATCAAATCGTGTGTCGCCTTCATCTGCCTGCTCTCATCAAGATTCATTCGAGTTGTAGACCATCTAGCAAATGCCTTTTCTGATCGTAGCAAGTCAAACTCACCAAAAAGTCGTTTTTGCCCGGCTAAAACTCACAAAGAAGTCACAAATCATCCAATAAATGGGGTTGCTAATTGTTCAGCGGAGACTGGACGCTCCTGTGGCTTGGCACGGAGCTAGAGGGGTGTCAATGATTTTGAGAGGAGCCTAAGCGGAGAGATCGGGTTTGAACAGCAGGTATCCCTGCCCAGAGCGGTTGAGCAAATAGTACGGCTGGTGTGAGTTGCGTTCGATTTTGTGCCGCAGTCGATAGATAGTTTGATGAAGTAACTTGATGGCATCCTCGTAGCCGGGTCCCCAGACGGCGTCGAGCAGATGGGCCGTACTGACAACACGGCCGTGGTGGCGCGCCAATTCGTCCAGAAGACGATATTCGATGTCGGTCAGGATGACTTCCTCATTGCCATGAAAAACACGCCGCTGGCTGCGATCAATCGTAAGCTCCCCCGTACAGATGACTGCCGCGACAGGGGGATCTTGGTCGATCTCACGGCGGCGGAGGTTAGCCTGGATGCGCGCCAGTAACTCATCGACACTAAACGGTTTGGTTACATAATCGTCGGCGCCGGCATTCAGTCCCGAGATAATATCTTTGCGTTCGGCGCGTGCGGTGAGCATGACAATGGGTACACCCGAAAAGCGGCGAATCTGGCGGCAGAGTTCGATGCCGTCGAAGTCGGGCAGCATGAGATCGAGCAGAACGAGATCGGGCACGGCGTCGGCAACACGCGCCAGTCCCGTGCGCGCGTTTTCGGCCAGCACGACGCTGTAGCCGCTCGCCTCCAGATTGAGCTGGATTAGGAAGCGGTACTGCGGCTCATCTTCGATGACCAGAATATGACCAAGCGGCATATAGGATGAAAACTCCTTTGCGCAGATAGGGACTTACACAACAGTGTCTCCGGCTGAATCTGGCAACAGTGGCAGACAGGCGAAGAAGGTCGTTCCCTGGTCCAAAACACTGTTCAAGCGCAGTGTGCCTCCATGCGCAGCTACGATCTCCTGGCAGATGGCCAGGCCCAAGCCGGCGCCGCGGACTCGTGTCACGCGCGCGTCGCGCGAGCGGTAGAATCGCTCGAAAATATGCTCTTGATCTTCCGGGGCTATCCCAATTCCCTCATCTGCGACCCAAAATTCCCACGCTATACCATCACTGCGCACTCCGACCGTAATGGTGCTGCCTGCCGGCGAATAATTGGCTGCGTTCTCGATGAGATTGCGCAGCACCTGCTCGATTTTGGGGCCGTCAATCACCGGGATGATCGGTGACTCAGGCAGGTCGAGAACCAGATGGCGCTGGTCAGTCGCTGTGATGCTGGGCTGGACACGCATGGCATCGACTGTGGTGCTGACTAAGCGGTTGAGATCAGTCGGGGCGCAGTGCAGGATGAAACGCTGCTGATCCAGCCGCGAGATATCCAGCAGGTTGGACACGAGGTGTTCGAGGCGGTCTGCCTCGACCGTGATCCCTTGCAAGATTCGCTGCTGAATGGTACGTGCAAAAGCCACATCTTGCCGCTGTAACGTCGTGCTGGCCGCCTTGATCAGACCCAACGGTGTGCGCAGCTCATGCGAGACGTTGCTGATAAGCTCGGCGCGCAGTTTATCCAGTTCAGCCAGGGCAAGTGCTTCGGCTGCGATCGATTCCATTTCTCTGCGCTCGGTGATGTCGCTGGTGACGCCGTAGACGATATGTTCGGGCGCTTGATGGTGCACGCGCACGCTGGTGCGCATCCAGGCGACCGTGTCATCTGCCCGAAGCAGCCGATATTCGATCTCGCCGGCATCCTGCTCCAGCACGCGGGAGAAGGCCGCCAGGACCTCCAGCCTATCGGAAGGGTGGATCATGTGGGTGATCGCATCCATCAAGTTGGTATCCAATTCCTCCGTGCGGTACCCTGTCAATTCGGCCAGGCGCGGTGAACTATAGAGCAGAGTGGCGTTGCCGTCAGCGTCTACCTGGAGGGCAAAGACATGATCGGAGATGGAGGAGATGACCTGGCGAAAGCGCTCCTCGGATGTTGCCAGATCCTGGGTGCGTTTGAGGACGCGCGCCTCCAGTTCCCGGTTCAACACCTCGACCTGAGTCTGTGCCTCCTTGCGTGCGGTAATATCGTGAATCGTCAGCAGTCGCCCGGAGAATCGCCCGCGCCGGTCACGGATGGGGGCAATATGTAGTTCCAGTGTACGGGGCGGTGAATTCTGCAGAGTCACCTCCAGATGCGCTTCCTGCACCGCGCCGAAGCTCGTCCTCCAATCCAGCCAACCGGCGAAAGTGACCCCAACGGCCTGGCCCAGTGGGCTCGGAGCGTCGGTGCCAAGGAAACGCAGGGCAGCCGGGTTGATATCGACGATCTGGTCGGCCAGATCAAGGACAACGACTCCGTCAGCCATGGTCTCGACCAGGGTTGCGCGCGCCACCGGTGCCAGATCGAGCAGGCGCAGGTGCAGCAGACCTGAGACAAGGATGATGCCCGTCACGACCAATATCAGCGGTGTTGGTTCTAGCCCAGGGACAGGGCTATAGCCAAGGATGTAGATGGCGTTGACCAGCCAGGGCACCAGCGCGGCTCCGATCAGGAGCGCAGCTCGGCGGCGAAAGATCGGGGGGAAGCGCATGGCTGCATGAACGAAGATGACGGTAGCAATCGCCATGAGCAGATAGCTATACCCGACCGAACCAATCCAGAAGCCGAGTCCGTGACTGTAAATGGCCAGGTTGTCGGCTGGATCTGCGCCCGGGGTAATGGTTGGCCAGATCAGGCCATGCCACTCGTTGGTCATGGCCAGCAGCAGCGTAACGAGAGGTACCACAGACAGAAGTACGATGCGCCGGCGCGTCAACCAGTGTCCATGAAGGCTATATTCGATCGAAAGCAGCAGGTAGAGCACGGGCACTGCAACGACGCCGAAATATTGGATTTTGGCCCAGAAGACCTTGTTGGGTATCTCAACGGCTGCATACTCCAGCGCTGCCCCGGCTGACCAGAAGCTGACCGCTATCATCACCCCCGCCAGGGGCCGGCCACCTGGCACCGCGCCTCGCCGCCAGGCAATGACGGCAACGATGACGGCCACCAGCGCGGCAACTGCCGATAGGATGACGTAAGGCGTGATCATGCTGGCTCCTGGGCGCAGACCCTGCCTCCCGACAACAGTGCCACCGACTGTTTTATGGGCAGCGTTGCGCTTTTGGGCGTTACCTTCCTGGCGACAGGATGATGTCGGTGTCCCTACCCGCTGTGCACGGCAGTGTCGCTGCCCGTGTGTTGTGCCACAAACGCATCGATCAACTGGCGGGCGATGCTGATCTTGGGTGGCATGAGCGGGAGCGCGTGCGCTGCAAACCACTGCGCGTCGGCGATTTCGTCGGCTTCAAAGGCGAAGTCTCCCCCGGCGTACTCCGCTGTGAAGCCGACCATGAGAGAGTTGGGAAATGGCCACGGCTGGCTGCTGAAATAGCGGATATTGTCTACGGCAATGCCCGTCTCTTCGGCCACCTCGCGGCGCACACAATCCTCCAGCGTTTCGCCCGGTTCGACGAAGCCGGCGACCACGCTGTAACGTCCGGCAGGGAAGCGATGATTGCGTGCCAGCAAGATGCGCGCGCCATCGTCTGATTGGCGCGTCACCGCGACGATAATGGCCGGTGAGATGCGCGGGTAGCTGGTCAGCCCGCATGCCGGGCAGCGTCGCGCGCGTTCACTCTCCAGCGAGGCTGTGGGGGTCGCGCAGCGTCCACAGTATTGATGGTCGCGATCCCAGTGTGCGATCTGCTTGGCGCGGCCGGCCAGGGCAATCTCGTAGTCGGGAAAGATCTCGAACAGGCTGCGTAACTCGTGGGTGCTGTAGCCCTGTGGCAGGGTGGCGTTGCTGTCGATCTCGCCGGAGAAGCATTCGATTGGTTCTGCATCGGTGAGCCGTCCCAGGTATTGCGTGCGTACAGGCGCAATGCCCAGCGCGCACACATCGCGTGCCAGCAGCAGCGCCAGGGAACCGGTGCGTTCGTCGAGCACCAGGCGCTCGTCCTGATAGAGATACCAGCGTGCCAGGGATGTCCATTCAGGCGTCTTGATGCCAGGGACAAAGTGAGGGTGGACGGTAGTGCTCATCATTTGAATCGTTTCGCTAATTCTGCCTCGACGTCTTCCCAGCGCAGGCCGCGCAGGGTGAGAAAGACCAGCGTATGGTAGACAAAATCGGCCAGTTCGTAGAGAACGCGGTCGTCAGTTTCGCCTTTGGCCGCAATGATCACTTCGACCGCCTCTTCACCCATTTTTTTGAGCACCTCGTTTTCGCCCTTGGCAAAGAGTGTCGACGTATACGACCCTGGCCGGGGATGGTCGCGTCGCTCCTGGATTGTGGCAGATAGGGATTCGATTGTTGACATAGGATTATCCAGCTTCTTGTATGCTTCGGTAAAAACAGGAGACTGCACCGGTGTGGCAGGCTGGCCCGGCCGCGTCGACTGCGATAAGCAACGTGTCCCCATCGCAGTCGACAGAGAGCGCTGTGACACGTTGTGTGTTGCCACTGGTGGCACCCTTGTGCCAGAATTCCTGGCGGCTGCGGCTCCAGAAGACCGTCTCGCCCAACTCCAGGGTGAGCGCCAGGCTTTCGGCGTTCATCCAAGCCATCATCAGCACCTGGTGGGTCGTGGCGTCCTGCACGATAGCAGGTACGAGACCTGCTTCATTATAGTGTACTGTTGCCAGAAAATCAGAGCGTGTCATTCGTCCTCGATGGAGTCGTCAGCGGGCGGTTGGCGCCCAGTCGCTTGACCACAAGGGTGTCTTTGAGGCTGAGAACATCTCCGCGGCTACGCTTCTTTTAGTTCTTCTTCCAGCGGAAAGCGCACCGCGACACCTGCCGTGCGCAGGTACTGCTTGATGGCCATGATGCTCAGCTCGCGGAAGTGGAAGAGGCTGGCGGCCAGTGCTGCTGCTGCGCCGCCGTCCGTCAGTGCAGCGTGGAAGTGCTCGGGTCGGCCGGCGCCACCGCTGGCGATGACTGGGATCGTCACGGCGTCGCTGATGGCTCGCGTCAGATGCACGTCATAGCCCTCCTTGGTGCCGTCACCGTCCATTGAGGTGAGCAGAATTTCGCCTGCACCGTGCTGCTCTACCGCGCGTGCCCACTGTACTGCATCGATGCCGGTGTTGATCCGCCCACCGCTGACGAAGACATCCCATCCTGGCCCGCGTTGGGCCAGGTCGGCTCGCTGTCTCCGCCGCGCGTCGATGGCCACGACGATGCACTGGCTGCCAAAGCGTGTGGCAGCCTCGGTGACAAGGGTGGGATTCTTGACCGCTGCGCTGTTGATGCTCACCTTGTCGGCGCCGGCCAGCAGGATGGC
>CAIRNL010000631.1 GCA_903879975.1 uncultured Chloroflexota bacterium
AACTTGGACACTGTGCGCTGGTCTGGGTGCCATGCGTTGTCACATGCAATCTGTTCGCGTCCAGTTGGATCAAATCAACTGCCAGGTATGAGTCATCAGGCCACAAAATCGCTGTCAACCTAGGAAAACTCCTCTTCTGGATGTCTCCTATGATAATACCTAGCAATTCGCTGCTACCTCATTTCACACAAATTGCGGGAGACACGTGCTGCAAACTACTAGTGCACTATCGCATGCAAAATGACAGGACACCCGCCCCGTGGAGATGAAGGCGATTAGCGCCGAAGATCTCCGGGCGATCTGGCGCGCGGCGATGGACTCTGGTAAGCGTGATTTTGCCATGATCACATTGGTAGCTACCACAGGCATCCGTGCTGGTGAATTGGTGAGCATGTCGCTCTCCCACCTTGATCTGAAACAAGGGACGGCCTGGGTAAACGGCAAGCGCGGGTGGCGCAAAGTCTTCCTAGGAAAAGCTAGCGTGCAAGCGATTCGGGCCTATTTGCAGGAGCGGGGACCGGGCAGATATGACGCACTTTGGCTGAATGCCCAGGGCAAGCCAATTACTTCTGACGGCATCCGACAGTTGGTCGACAAGCTCGCTGCCCAGGCCAACGTCACCGGCCGCCACAATCTACATGCATTTCGCCATCGCGTCGCCCAGGCCTGGCTGGACAATGGCATCAACGCTGAGATCGTCTCCAAGGCCCTGGGGCACGCTGATGTAACGACGACGCTCATGATCTACGGGAACCAGGATGACCGGCGCGTCAGCCAGGCTGTCCGGGAGGCAGAGATGGCTCCATTTTACGGCCCCAGCGAGACTGAAGATCTCGAATTGAGCGATATCGCCGATGCGCTGCTCGTTGTGCCCAATGGTCCGAAACACAACTGAAAGGACTGGCTACCTCAACAAATCTGCTCAAATTGATGTATTTTGTATTGCAAATGTATTTTGAATGTAATACAATTGCTTTACGGGGTATAGCAAACATGAAACAGGCGGTACTAAATCAGACTCAATTGCGCTTCCTTGAGGAAATCCTGCTGCGTTATGGCATCGTTGTTACCTACGCAGAGATCGCCACTCTCGTTCCCGCCGATAGCGATGCAGGCAAACGGCAGTTCGTCAGTCGCCTGGTGCAGGCCGGCTGGCTGGTACGCATCAAAAATGGCGTATACCAGATCGCCGACCTGAGTTCGTTGGGTACGCTTACGCTTTCGCGCTATGCAGTTGCCACTATCCTGGTCTCCGAATCCTATGTTTCCTTTGAGGCGGCGCTGCAATTTCACGGTCTGCATGATCAGATGATGCAGACGTTGACCAGTGTCAGCCTACGTCAGCGTCCTGCCGTCAAATTGGACGGGCTGACCTATCGCTACATCAAGACAAAACTGGAGTTCTTCTTTGGGTTTGGGACGCATGTCTTCGACGGCCAGGAATCGCAGATTGCCACGGCTGAGAAGGCGTTGATCGATCTGGTGCAGCTGCATAGGACAGCCTATACAAGTGACCGGGTGGCCGAGGTGTTGACCGACAACAGGCATCAGCTTGACCTGGAGCGTCTCAACCAATATCTCGAGCAAGCCAATCTGACTACGCAGCGCATTTTTGGCCTCTTGTTGGAAAAACTTGGCATCGGTTATGACGACGAATTGCTGCGACGGGCGCAAAGCGCCGCTGCTTCAACTCGTCTGACGCCTGACAGCAGTACATATAACGCCAAATGGCGGCTTTACTACGATCCCGATCTGTTGGGGCGCTACTCAATTGCAGGGAATGGCTTATGATCGGCAGACAGCAACTCCAGCTAATCAACCGCAAGACTTTGGGCTATCCGCTTGACATCGCGGAAAAAGACTACTATCTGGCGGTGGCGATCAAATTGATCAGTGAATCATCACTGGGCGATATCCTGGTCTTCAAGGGTGGCACAGCCATCCATCATTGCTTTCTGCCACAATACAGATTCTCGGAAGACCTGGACTTCACCTCTCTTGACCACCAGCTATCGCTAGAAAGGGTGGTCACAGTGCTGGAGTCTACTGGTGAGTTCACGGCCAAGAAGCAGTTTGAATCTGAGTCGACGATCAAAATTGAGCGTCTTCGCTACGCCGGTATTCTGAGTCAACCTGGCGCGATCAAAGTTGAGATTGACAGAAGGCAGAATGTGGTGATGTCGCCAGCCAAACGGCGCTATGAAAATGTGTGGAGCGTAGAAGCCATCGTTCAAACGATGCCAATTCAGGAGATCATCGCGGAGAAAATTCGCGCAACGGCAACTCGAGCTCGGTATCGTGACTTCTATGATCTATACCTGCTCATTGAATATCCTGGTGTGGATTTGGATGGCGCTGTGCAACTTCTCAGACAAAAAGAGATTCGCGCAACGGTTAGTCCAGCAGGAATCGCTGCCAACTGGCAGCGAGCGTAGGCGGAAGCTGCTGATGAGATTCGCTCGATCTACTTTGCGCGGCCCGTCAATGATGATGACATTGCCGCTATGATTGACAAGTTCCAGTTCGCACCCATCCTTGCCTCATCGGATAACAGAGTGTCACACTAACCCGTTCATTGCCGGTCCCCTTTCATACCCATCATCCTACTCAAGGCAACGGCGTCGCCAATGGCACCCGCCTCAAAGGTTGTCTACCGCACCGAAGCGCGCATGCGCCTCCTGCAAGTCGCCCTCGAGCAACGGCAAATACTGCCGCAAGATGGTGATGTCGGCATGCCCCATGAGCCGCGCCAGCACATAGATGTTCATACCATTGCGCAGACAACTGATAGCGAAGGTGCGTCGGAAGGTGTGGCAGGTACAATGAGCGACGCCTGATCTTTCCTGTAGGCGTTCCATGATCTGCACGACGCTATCAACCCGAAGCCGCCCCTTGTGTCGCTCTGAGACAAAGGCCGGCTCGTGCGGCTGTACTTTGCCCCGTTCGGCAAAGTAGCGCCTGACCTGTTTGCGCGTGCGGGCGCCGATGTAGGTTGTCCGGCCCTTTTGCCCCTTGCCCAGTTGGACGAGCACCACGCCTGTAGTCAAATCGACGTCAGCTACATTCAGCGCAACCAACTCGCTGACGCGCCCCCCCGAGTCCAGCAGGAACAGGCACATGGCTTTGTCCCGTTCGCTGCTGCAACTGCGCAAGATCGCCTGGATGTCTCCGCTCGATAGGGCGGCCAGGATTTTCTTCTCCAGCCGCGGCATCTGCACCTTGTTGAAGGGCGAGACGGCGAGGAGTTCATCCCGCACGCAGTAGTTCAGGAAAGCTCGAATCGCACGGGCCAAGTTGTTCTGGTACTGGCTGGAAAGCTCGCGGCGGCTCAGCGAAACGAGGTAGCGCCGCAGGTCGTGCGCGGTCAGTTGCTGTAGCGTCGTGATCCCCTGCTCGTCGCACCAGCGGACAAAAAGGGAGAGTTTCAGGCGATAAGAATCGCGCATCACCACGGTCAGGCGTCGCGCTTCGCAGTCCAACAGGAAAAGATCGAGGGCATCCGAAAGTTGGTGAGTTCCTAGGTCAGTCACAAGGTCCGTCCTTTCATGGTATAGGACGGATACACTATCTGTTGTGGCCTACCAGTTTAAGAACTACTACCTATTGTGGTTCAGTGGCGATGTCGTGACTTGAACACGAGACCTAGGGATTATGAAGCCCTCGCTCTAACCGTCTGAGCTACATCGCCAGATTTAGAAGCCGCCGGCAGGGTGCCGGCGGCTTGAGGTTGCGGGGGTAGGAATCGAACCTACGACCTTCGGGTTATGAGCCCGACGAGCTACCGCTGCTCCACCCCGCGACGATTACTCCATTAGAATAGCACAGCCGTGCCCGACGGTCAAATTGCGCGCCGTTGTATCTCATCCAATTGTAGGGTGGCGCTATTCATCTGCGGCCGCAAGGGAAACGGTGCCGATCTCCAGCGGGCCAGCCTCCACCGTGCCGCCGTCGACGGCATACACGACTACGGCCAGCCGATAGTCGCCCGGCGCCAGTGTGGCAGGCAGCGCCAGTGTTTTTGCGTCGGGCAGCGGCGCGTCGAAAAAGAGATGGGTCGGGATGATGCCGTGCGCCGGCGGGCCGTCCTGCTGTGCTGCCGTCGTGCCATCCGGCGCAATCAGGCGCAGTGAGGTATTGAGCTGTGTGTCGATGGGCGCCGTCGCCTGCCACGCCAGTTCGACCTGCAGCGCTGTGCCGGCGGTTGCCTGCGTTGCTCGCCAGCCCGTCAGCGCGAGCCGGCCAAAGGGCAGCGGCTGGGCAAGGCCGGATACCACGGTGTATGCAGGCGGTTCGCGCCAGCCCTGCGCCAGCAAGGCCGTCACCCCGCGCTCTGTGAAGGCTGGGTCGAACTGCGCGATCACCGTGCGCTGGAAATCGTTTTCGTAGCGCGTGGCCAGGCGGAAGGCGTCGGTGACCAGCCAGACACGCGGCGCGCGGCGCAGGAGCTCGGCCAGGGTTGCGGCGTTGTCGAGGAGGGGCGCGCCCGACCAGCGGTCGACCAGCACACCGTTCCTAGGAATCACGAACTCTTCGTAGATGCGCTGCACCGCGTAATAGTCGCACGGTTCGCCGAGCACGAAGGCGCAGGCCGGCGGCTGCGGGGAGATCACGACATCGCCGGGGCGGCGCTCTCCGGCCACAAACTCAAAGACACGGTCGTAGCCCTCCACCTGCCGCGCCAGCACGGCATGGGCCGGCGCCCAGCTCAGCCACGCCAGCAGCGCGGCGAGTGCGGCCGTGGCCGCCCAGCGCCACGCCGCCCGCGGCAGCAGGCGCTCCACGAGCCATGCCATGCCCGCCGCGCCGACCAGCAGCCAGCACGTCTGCACCAGGAAGAGGTAGCGCGTCTCGCGCCACTGCCCGCCCACCAACGTCAGAATGAAAATCAGTACGAGGGTAAATTGGCCGGCAAAGAAGAGTGTGGCGCGGTGAAAGTGATGCACGGCGGCGACGCGTCCTGCGCTGCGGGCCAGTGCACGGAGCGCCACCCCCACGGCCAGCAGGCCGGGCAGTGTCCACGCCAGCCGCTCAGGCGTGACGAGCAGCCCTGCATAGGCCGGCCACGCTGCGGCCACGTCCAGGATCAGCCCGACGTAGGGGCGTTCGGCCTGGATCGTCTCGAAAAAGCCGGGCTGGCCCATGATTTCCACTGCGAAGCGCAGCGCCATGCCCGCCAGGATGATCGCCTGCGCCGGCCACACCTCGCGCTGCAGCAGGTAGCGCCACCCGTGCCACACGATCATCGCCAGCACGATGGGCGGATAGAGCAGCACCGTCTCTTCCTGCGAGAAAAGGGCCAGCAAGAACAAAACGGCAAAGATCAGGTGCCGTCGCCTGCTCCTCGGCCCTCGGCCCTCGTCCATCGCCCAGAGCGCCGCCCACAGCGTCAGCAGCACAAAAAACTGCAGCTGGGCATAAAAGCGTGCTCGCCCGCTCCACACGATGGCTTCGGGCAAGAGCGCCAGCCCGACGGCGGCCAGCCAGCCGACACGGGCGTTCCACTCGCGCCGGCCTGCAGCGAAAATCGCCACGATGGTGGCCAGGCCGAAGAAGATACTGGGCGCGCGGCCGCTGATGTAATCCAGCCCGGCCAATGCGCCGGCCAGCGCGGTGACGTAGGTGGCCAGCAGCCCGCGGGTGTAGAGCACGCCGCTGGGCATGAGCGGCGCGCCCTGTTCCAGCGTGCGGCGTGCGGCCCACAGCGTGGTGAACTCGTCGACATAGAGGCTGATCGTCTGGGCGTACTGCCAGCGCAGCCAGGCGCCCAGCAGCAGCAGTGCGCCCAGCGCCACTGCCATCCCGCCGATCCCCGCCCTGCGTTTCATCTCACTCGTCACAGAATTGCTTCCCGTCACAGCATGGCCATCGCACGCGGATGAGCATAAATTTTCGTTGCGAGCGGCGTGTGTCCGCCGACTGCGGGCACCGGCCGTTGCCAGCGGCAGCGATGGCCCTCTCGCCCCATGAAGCTCTGCCCACTCTGCGTTTCAGCCCTGCCTATTCCACAAGAAACGAACCTAGCACCGCGGCGTCGCCCACTGCCTCGCCGTTGCGGGTGACCGGCAAGCGTGCGTCGCCTTGGTAAAGACCCACCAGCACGGTGTACTGCCCAGGCGCCAGAGTGTCCGGCAGCGCCAGCCCGAAGCGGTCGACGATCCGCTGCTCAGGCTGCCACGTATAGGTCGGGGCAAAGCCGCCTAGCGGCAGCTGATCCTGTTGTGCCACGAGTTCGCCCGTGCGGTCGACCACGTGCACGAAGGTCGTGTAATCGGAGGCGGGGGTGGCCAGCGCATCCCACTGCACCTGCACGGCGACGTTCTCGCCGCGGCGTGCCTGGGTGGGCAGCACTGCGCCGGTCAGCTGTGCCACGTCGCCGAACTGCCAGACTGCATCCAGCGCGGGCATCTGCGGCAGGGAACCCACCTGCAGCAACCCCACCTTCTGCTCGCTGGCAGGCAGTGCCCGCCCCGTGCGCACGTCGACTGCGGGCAGTGGCTCGAGTGTGGCAGGGTCGTAAAAGGAGAGCACGAGCTGGTAGAGACCTGGGGGGGTACCGGCTGGGATCGCTGCCGTGTGGCCGTCGGGCCGCACGGCTCGCACGGGCCATTCTGCCGTCGGCGCGCCCCACGGCCAGCCCTCATGGCGCCACAGCTCGCTCCCGTCGGGCGCCACCAGGCGTACCAGGACATTGTAGTTGGTGGTCATGGAGGCCAGCGCCTGCAGGTAAAACGTCACCTGCTGTTCGTCGCCTGGCGCCAGCCTGGCTGCGGGCAGGTCGAGGCCAATGAGCCGGATGGCCTCGCCAAAGTCTGCGGCGGGCGCGGTGTTGAGGTCGATGAAGGGCGGCAGCAGCGTCTCGCGCAGGTCGTAGACGCGTGCCAGCGTCAGGCCGTTGCGCTGCACTGCGTAGGCGGGCGTCTGCGATTCGAACCAAGCCACTGCTTCCGGAGACGGGATCTGTCGTTGCCACTGGTTGACGTAGGTCACGGCATAATCGGTATCGAGCCACGAGAGCGGCGAGCTGTAGCCCATCGGCACGGCCTGGCTGACGGAAAAGTAGGAGAAGGGTCCGTCGGCATACCATGCGGCCACGCGCAGTGTCTCGGCGTCCTGCTGTTCGTTGATCCAGCGTGCCGCCTCGTCCAGCCCTTCGCCCCAGCCCACGAACAGCACGGCGGGTGCGGTACGGCTGCCACCGGCCAGCGGGTTGTAATAGGTGAGGTAGTAGGGGTAGGTCAGGAGCGTGAAGAGGCCGTGCAGCAGGAACGTGACGCCGAGCAGCCATGCGGTTGGCGACAGGACGCGCAGCTGTTGCTGCCACGCCGGCGCGTTCAAGCGCCACGGCAAGGACACCAACGTCAGCCAGCCGACTGCGGCGATCACATCGAGGGTGAGGAAGGCCGGCAGGACATAGCGGTCGAATTTTTTGGCAGGAACGGTCATCGCCACGATGAAGACGATCGTAAAGAGGGCCAGGGCGCGGAGCGTGCGCCGTGTCCGGATTTCAGCGAACGCCCACTGGCGCTGCGTGTAGAAGAGCGTCGCTGCAATCACGCCGATCAGCACGGCAGGGGTGGTACGGAAAAAGAGCGCCACGGGGTAAAACAGGAGGCCGGGATCGCCGGTGGGCACACCCATGAAGAAATTGGGATTGACATGTCCCTCGACATACGCCTCCATCTCTGTGGACATGCGCAGCAGCGATCCTGGGGCGTCCACCCACATGGCCGGCCAGAGCAGGGTGAAGGTTGCCGTCGCCACAATGCCCCACAGCACAAAGCTGCTGGCGAGGCGCACCAGGATCGCGCTCGAGGACTGGGATGGAGAAGCCAGAATTTTCGGGCGCTGCCGCTGCCGAGGGGGCGAACCTGCAACGTCCTGGTGTCTGTCGCCCTTTCCTTTGGGCGGACGCGTGGCACGCTGCGGGTGGCGAGCGGTGTCTGTGTCGGGATCGTCGCCGTAGGGGTCGGACGGAGCGGATCGTTGGCGCCGGAATCGCCACACCCGCCACGCCTGGCCGGCGACGAGGATAGCACCGACGGGCACGAGCAGGGCCGCCGGTGTTTTGGTCAGCCATGCCAGCCCCATGACGACGCCGGAGAGGAGCAGATCGCGCCGGCGCCCTCCGGCATAGAGCCAGGCCAGGAAATAGACCAGGGACAAAAAAATAAAACTTGCCACGAAGCCGTCGGGGTGAAGCTGGCGTGACATGGCCACGGCAAAGGGATCGAGCGCCAGAAAGAGGAAGACGACATCGGCCGCGTTCGGCCCAAGCAGGCGGCGGAGCGGGAAGATGCTGAGCCACAAGGCCAGCGCAACGCCCAGTGCGATCCAGCGGCGTCCAGCTGCGAGCAGATCGAGCGGCGTATACGGCGTCTTCTCTACGAGCCAGGCTTCGAAATGTTCCTGATCCCAGGTGAAGTATCCGGGCGCGTCCTGGGCATAGGATGGGTAAGCGGCCAGGAGGCCGAGCGTGCCGGCCCACATGACGGTGACGCCGGGGTGCTCGCGCTGGAAGGTCTCGGCCAGGTCGCCGTGGCTCAGGGCATAAGCGAAATTGGCCGAGCGGGCCAGCCACTTGCGTTCATCGGGCGAGACGTAGGCATCCAATGCCAGTGTGCGCGGCAGCCACGCCAGCAGAAACAGCACGAGCAGCCAGATCGCCTGGCGCAACTTTGGACTCATTCTGCCCCAACGCGGATATCGGTCAGGTGCACCTGGGTGCCCATCTCAGCGCCGTTTTCGTCGAGCACGGGCAAGCGTTCGAACGTGTCCTCCAGGTACATGCCAGTATAGAGGGGATAGAGCCCGTCCGGCGCGTCCTCTTGGATGGGGATGACGTAGGGGTCGGTGATGAGTTCGCCCGGATCCCAGCGCCAGGTCTCGCGCCCCTCGCAGACGGGGTAGCCGTCGCGCTGTGCGATGATCTGGCCGTCGCCAAAATAGGATTGGTTGAAGACCTTGTAGGACTTGTCGATGGGCTTCTGCGCCCGCCAGTAGAGCGTCAGGTAGATGGCGTCGCCTGGGCGCAGGGGTTCCTCATAGTCGATGGCGTAGCCTTCCAGCGTGATGGCGTTGCCCAGATTGACGCTCATCGGGTTGGCAATAGGCGGGTCGACTGACGGATAGGTGAGCGGCAGATCGGCGCGCGCGTGGTCGTCGAACGCGGCGGCATATTCCTCGTAGTGCCACGTGGGCAGCCCCTCGTTGGGTGCCTGCGTGGGGTATTCCTGGTGATTGCCGGTACGCTTGTAGATGATAAGTTTATCGCGTCCGTTGACCTGCACCTTGCCCCATTTTTCAAAACCCTGGCGCAGGTAATGTTCCATGGCGAGCTCGTCTTCGTCGGCCCACGGTTCCAGGTTGCGAATTTCGAAGAACCACCCTGCGTCGCGGCGGCAGCGGTCTGCGCCGCGCGTGTACCACGCCGGCACCCACGCCTCCTTCTCGTTGCTCTCGAACGAACCCTGCAGCACGCCCTGGCGATAGAGCTCGCCGATGACCTTCCAGCCGTTGTTGAGCGGGAAGCCGAAGCGCGCCTTGTTGTCCGGTTCATCGTAGACTACCCAGTAGCCTGCCGGCTTCTTGGCGGCGTAGTTGAGCATCACCTCGGTCTGGTTCAAGAAATATTGGAAGGCGTAGTTGCCAAAGACGAGGATCAGGATGGCTGCCGTCGCCACACCGAGCGCCGCGGCCGGCTTGAAGCCGATGCGTGTGCGGAGCCATGCCCAGATAAGCGACAGTTCGTCGGCCGCGAGCAACGCCCACGGCATAAAGAAAGTGTAGACGTGTGTGCGCGGCTTTTCGGTGAGAAAGAGCGCCAGGATCATGATCAGCCCGAACCAGATCCAGGCCATCCGGTTCTCGATGCGCTGGCGCGGCAGCAGCATGACGCCGCCAAAGAGGAGGGTCATGGGCACGATGATCCAATCACGCCCGCCGATGGTGAGCCAGTCGGGGCGGAAGAGCGTGAGCACGGCAACGGCAATCGCCGCAGCCGAGAGCAGCC
>CAIRNL010000632.1 GCA_903879975.1 uncultured Chloroflexota bacterium
CTGCCGCCGTTCCCCAACGGCGACTCACGCCCCGAACAGATGCTCGAAAAAGCGGCACTGGCACGCTTCGATGTCTTGCGCCGCTGGCGCACAGAAACGGCCCGTGCGCGCGGGGTGGACCCGGATATCGTGCTGCCCAACAGCACGCTGCTCACTATTGCGCAACGTGCCCCGGGCACACTGCAGGAACTGGCGACCCTCCCGGACCTGGGCGCCTGGAAAACGGCCCATTACGGCCCCCAAATCCTGGCGGCGCTGGCAGCAGTCTGCGTATCCCAGCTGCAGCGCTGAGGTCAGCACCCGCACGCCTGCCCCCTGTTTTTCGCAGTACGCACCTACCGCTCTAGGACAGATGGGCGCAAATAGGCCGGCGGTTTTGTAAAGCGATTTGCCAAATCGCTCTACATGCTGCGCTGCTCCATCACTACCGATTGACGTAGGTCCCTGTGTACTAGCGCCTGGGGGGGAACCAATCGGCGTTGGCCAACGCTTGGTATGGTAGACTTCCAGGGAGGGAGTTCACTGATGAAAACAACACCTTCTTTGCAGCTGCCACTTGCCGGCCTGTTGACGGCACTGTCCATCTTCATCACAGCCTGCGCCGCACAACCGGCTGTGTCAGCCGACGCGCAAGCAACTATCCAGGCGCTGACTACCGCCAACGCAGCCTTATCTACCCAGGTTGCGGAGCTGTCTGCTGCCGCTGGCACGCCTGCTGCACGGCAGTCCCCTGCCGGAACGCCGGCCAGTCGCGTAGAAGCCGTCGCTGCCCCACTGGCAGCGGCCGAGCCGGGCAGTGCGCTGCCACGCCTGCTGGCCAACGTACCGTTGGCAGCCGAAGGAGGGACACTGGTCGACTTTCGCGCCGACCGCACACGCAACCGGCTCTATGTGACCGACACCGCAGGTCAGCTTCACGTGATCGACGCCTCGACCTATGCGCCGATCACGACACTGGCGATGGGCGGCAATCTCGAACTCGACGAACGCAACAGCCGGCTCTACGTCTTCGAGCCTTTTGTGCGTGAAGGCGAAGAGCCGGTGATCCACGTCCTCGACACGGTGACATTGGCGGAGGTAGGCGTGCTGCGCGGCGGCGCAATTGCCGTCGATGCCGAGCGCAACCGTCTCTTTGTCGGCGAACCCTATACGTACAGTACGACGGACGAAACGCGGGGTGTGCGCGTCGTCGACGGCGCCACCCTGACCGAGCTACGCGTCATCGACCAGCCGGGCGCGCCGGTCTACAACCCGCAACGCAACGAACTGCTGATCGTCGCCTATACCGTCTACACGGCCGATCCTGAGACAGGCCAGATCACCGGCGATCTCTACCCGGAACTGACCGATCTGGATCAAATCGGTTTTCTCTGGTGCAACGGTTGCCGGTGGGCGGACGGCGCGTGGTATGTGCCAAGCCAGGGAATGCTTGCGATCGACATCGCCGCGCACTGCGCGGGCAAGGGCTGTGGCGTGGTGCTCCCGCTGCGCTGGTACGACGCAGCGACGATGCAGCCGGTCGATCCAACCGTGGCGCCAGAATTGCAGGCCGACTGCGGCAGCGCAGTTTCAGCCACCGGTCCCATCGGGGGGCGCTACTACCGCAACCGCATCTAC
>CAIRNL010000633.1 GCA_903879975.1 uncultured Chloroflexota bacterium
CCCGTCCTCTGTGCCGGCAATGTCAGCGCGCAGCAGCAATTCAGGATAGCCCAGTCCCTCGCCGTCGTCGCGCGGGAGCTCCGTCTGTAAATAGTAGAGAAAACCCAGTGACAAGGCTTTTGCTTCGGCCAGCGCCCGTTCTTTCTCTGTACCGTCAACGTCGAGGAGGGTTGCCCACGGATAATCGTTGCTCTCCCAGTTGATGAGTGCAATGTCGGTCAGTGGACGCGACGGGTCGAGCAGACGCCCATCGCGCACGCGGCGGTAGGTCCAGAAGGGTGGGTTGCCGGTGGTACTGTGCGCGAAGAAGCGAAAGGGATAGGGCGAGCCGTCAGGCTTGCGAAGGGCGAGCGTGTAGGGACGTCGGTCACGCAGGGCTTCATAGCCGGCGGGCTTGTCGATGACATGGCGCTCACCGGGGCGGAACTCAACGAAGAAACAGCAGGTGAAGCCTTGCACCGTTGTGGCGCTGGCCACTGCCTCGGCTTGAGGTTCACCCGTCTCTGCCTGCGCCTCGGCACCGGTCGTGTAAGCCGTCCCCGTTAGCGGGAGTAGATCGCCCAGATCGGTGGCATCCAGAAAGTAAGCAGCCTCGACGCTCGTCTCTTGGCCATCAGCTCCTGCCAGCGTGACCGCCTGCACCGTTTCTCCCGTCACGGTGGCGGCCACCGGGCGGTGATGTAGCAGGAGCGTCAGCCTGCCGGCGTCGACATGGGGCTGGATCATGGCGTACAGCGCCTGCAGGCCTACCACCGGCTCGAAGCAGAGCCGGCTCACCCAGCCGTTGCCTGGGTTGAGCGGCTCGCCGTCAGGCATGGTAGCGGGCGCGCCGTAGGTTTTCTGGTAGTGGTGACGGATGCGCGTGCGCAGCGCATAGTAGCTGGCTGTTCCACCGAAGTGCTCAATGTAGCGGTGTTCGTCCAAGGCCGACACGCCTTGGCTGGTCATCTGGCCGCCCAGCCAGCCCGTCTCTTCCGTCAGCAGCACGCGGCGTCCTGCATCACACGCAGCCAACGCTGCAGCCACACCGCCCATGCTGCCGCCGATGATGGCTATGTCGTAGGGATGGGTTTGGGTCATGCTTCCGGTGTGGGTTGTGCTTGCCTCGGTCTGTGAATATGGCTACGAAGCGTAGTATAGCGGAGAGGGGGAGCAGGCGTCAATCAGCGAAGAACCCTTCCGGGAAGCCCCAAGCTTCCTGGAAGGGTTGCGGCGTATGGCGCGCAGGTGCTGGAAGGTTCGATGCGCCTCATCGAGTCGTCAGCGCTGTGCCGACGTGAGGAGGTTGCGCAGGTCTTCCCCTTCGGTGACCGGCAGTTTACACGCATAGTTCTCGCAGACGTAGGCGGCAGGTCGGCCGCCGACCAATGCGCGGCCCTGCAGGAGCGGCAGTGGGTTTTCGGCACCCGGTGCAGTGAACGCAATCACAGTGTGGGGCAGGAAAGGACGCCGCGCTTCGGCTAGCAGGGCGCGCGTGGCAAAGGCGTCCGGGTCGCCGACGACAGCAATTTCCTGGCTGGGCGCCAGGTAGGTATCGAGTACGCTGAGCAGACGGCCAAAACCGGTGGGCTGGCGCGCCATCGCGTCCTTCATCATGAGCAGAATGCGGCCCGCCTCGCTGCGGTACTCCGGTTTGTCGAGCAGGATCGAAAGGCGCAGAAGGCTCTCGGCAGCCAGCGAGTTACCGGAGGGGATGGCATTGTCGACAAAATCCTTGCGCCGCGCAACCAGTTCCTCGTGGTCGATGCCGGTCTGAAAGAAGCCGCCGTCCACATCATGGAACTGAGCGATCATGTGCTGGGCAAGCCGCGTCGCTTCACCCAGCCAGCGTAGATCAAAAGTTGCTTCGTAGAGTGCGATGAGGCTGCGGATGAAGGCAGCGTAGTCCTCCAAGTAGGCATTGAAGCGTGCCTGTCCATCCTTGAAGGAGCGGAAGAGACGGCCGTCGGGCTGGCACATGTTCGCCAGGATAAAGTTGGCGGCGCGTGTAGCCGCGTCGAGCGCAGCTGGGTAGTCGAGCACAACGCCACATTCGGCGAGGGCATGGATCATGAGCCCATTCCACTCAGTGAGAATTTTCTCGTCGCGACCGGGCTTGGTGCGCGTCTCGCGATGGTCGAAGAGAATAGCGCGCGCCGTATCCAGCGCCTCGTTGATCGCCGCCTCGCTTCCCTTGAAGCGCTGCGCCACGCTCTCCACGTTACGCACCACACTCAGGATGTTCTTGCCCTCGAAGTTGCCGCGTGCTGAGACACCGTAGTAATCACAAAA
>CAIRNL010000634.1 GCA_903879975.1 uncultured Chloroflexota bacterium
CTGCTGTGCGATACGAGTACAATGCCGACCATGGCTATCTTTCCGTGATGACGGAAGGGTGAGTTGGGGCGTCAGGCTTCGACCCAGTCAAATGTGCGTGAGACAGCCTTCTTCCACTGCGCGTAGAGCGTCGTGCGCGGCGCATCGCCTTCCGACGGCTGCCACACCTTGTCAATCCCCCAATTGGCGCGTGTCTCGTCCAGTGTTTTCCAGAAGCCGACAGCCAGCCCAGCCGCATAGGCTGCGCCAAGCGCTGTCGTCTCGCTGACGCGCGGCCGCACGACCGGCACGCCCAATACGTCGGCTTGAAACTGCATGAGCAATTCGTTGTGCACCATACCGCCGTCGACCTTGAGCGCCTGGAGTTTCACGCCCGAATCGCGTTGCATGGCGTCCAGTACCTCGCGTGTCTGGTAGGCAGTGGCCTCCAACGTAGCGCGGGCAAAGTGACCGCGGTTGACGTAGCGAGTCATGCCGACAATGACACCGCGCGCGTCGCTGCGCCAATAAGGCGCATAGAGACCGGAGAACGCCGGCACGAAGTAGATGCCACCGTTGTTGTCTACTGTGCGCGCCAGATTCTCGATGTCAGCCGCTGAGTCGATCAGGCGCAGGTTGTCGCGTAGCCACTGAACCAGCGCACCAGCAATCGCTATCGACCCTTCCAGTGCATAAACGGTCGGTGCGTCGCCGAACTGGTAGCAGGCCGTGGTGAGTAACCCGCTGTGTGAGGGAACGATTTCGGTGCCAGTATTGAGGATCATGAAACAGCCGGTGCCGTAGGTGTTCTTGGCCTCACCTGCGCCGAAACAGGTTTGACCCACGGTCGCCGCCTGTTGATCGCCCAGGTCGCCGCACACGGGGATACGCCCACCGAAGGGTCCGTCCACCATCGTGTATCCGTACGGGTTCGGATCGCTCGAGGGGCGAATCTGGGGCAGCATGGCGCGCGGGATGCCCATGATTTCCATGATCTCCCCGTCCCACTGCGTGCTGTACAGATCCATGAGCATGGTGCGCGATGCGTTGGTCACATCGGTCACGTGCGCGCCCCCCGCCGTACCGCCCGTCAGGTTCCAGATGAGCCAAGTGTCGATGTTGCCAAAGAGGGCGTCGCCGCGCTCAGCATCCTCGCGCAGCCCGGGCACGTTGTCGAGCAGCCAGCGAATCTTTGGCCCGGAGAAGTAGGTGGCTAGCGGCAACCCGACCCGGCCCCGGAAGCGATCTTGTCCCTCGGCGCGCCCAAGTTCGGCGCAGATGCGGTCGGTGCGTGTATCTTGCCAGACAATAGCGTTATGGTAAAGTTTGCCGCTCTTGCGGTTCCAAACGACGGCTGTCTCGCGCTGGTTGGTGATGCCGACCGCTGCAATGTCGGCGGCGCTGACGCCAGCTTTCTGCATAGCCCCACTGACCACATGCTGCACCCGTTCCCAGATCTCCAGCGCGTCGTGCTCGACCCAGCCGGCCTGCGGGTAGATCTGGTGATGTTCGAGTTGGTAGGCGCTCACAGTCTCGCCGCGGTGGTTGAAGATCATGCAGCGTGTGCTGGTGGTACCCTGGTCGATGGCGGCGACAAATCTAGCCATGTGTGCCTTCCCTCTGCCTGTTGGTCTGGTTGCGAAAGGTTGAATGTATGTTGCTAGCGTGCTCTGCACATGGCGCCGGCAGCAGCCTTGATCAACAGCCAGGCTGATGTGGCGCCTGGATCCTGGTGCCCAATGCTGCGCGGCCCCAAATAGCTGGCACGCCCCCTGCTTGCCTGCATGGGGATGGTCGCTTTCATGCCTGCTGCAGCAGCTACGGCGGCCACTTCGAGCGCCTGGCATGCGTCCAGTCCGGAGTCGGCGGCTTCTTGTAGCGCCGCTACTGCCGGCGCCAGCACGTCGAGCATGGTCTTGTCACCTGAGCGTGCGCTGCCGCGCTGGCGAATGCCATCCACGCCGGCGCTCAATTCTGTCACAAACTCAGCCAGCGACAGCGCCTCTTTTCCACTGGCCGCCATGCCCATGCGCAGGAAGAGTGTGCCATAGAGTGGGCCACTGGCGCCACCGACCTTGGAGAGCAACGTCATACCTATGCCTTTGAACAGGCTGCCGATATCCTGTTCCTGCAGTGACGGGATCCGTTGCATCACCTCTGTGAAGCCGCGATCCATATTGATCCCATGATCGGCGTCGCCGATCGCTGCATCCAGCGCAGTCAACTCGTCTTTGTTGGCAGAAATCTCTTGTGCGTAAAGCGTAATCCAGTCGACCAGGGTTGATTTTTGTATCATGGTGCCAGGTATTCTGCAGTTGTGGCGCGCCGGTGCTGTCAGGCCACACGGCGCAGAGAATCCGTTGTGTCGTGATCACAAGTATGCTACCAGTGTATGGCTGCAGTGCGGACAGGTGCATCCCAGAGACGAAGCAACTCGTCATCCACGTCGAGCAGGGTGATGGAGCAGCCTGCCATCTCCAACGAGGTGATGTAGTTGCCGATCAGGTTGCGCGCAATGGTGATGCCGCGCGCGTCGCACAACTCGGCAAGCCGTCGATAAACGATGTACAGCTCGACTAGCGGTGTGCCGCCCATGCCATTGACCATGGCAATGACCCGGCTGCCGCTGCGAAACGGCAGGTCGTCGAAAATTGTCTCAGCCAGGATATCGGTGATCTCGTCGGCTGTCCGCAAGGACATGCGCCTGCGGCCCGGCTCGCCGTGAATGCCGACGCCGATCTCCATCTCTGCCTCGCCGATGGCAAAGGTGGGACGCCCGACTGCTGGCACAATACAAGAGGTCAATGCCATCCCCATGCTGCGCCCACGACCGTTGACTGCGCGGCCTAGCTCGGCGATCTGTGCCAGAGACTGCCCTTCCTCGGCTGCCGCACCGCACAGCTTCTCGGCCAGGACTGCGGTGCCGACGCCGCGCCGCCCTGCAGTGAACGAACTGTCCTGCACGGCAACGTCGTCGTTGACAACGATGTGCTCGACTTCAATGCCTTCCACCGCGCAAAACTCAGCGGCTATCTCAAAGTTCATGACATCGCCCGTGTAATTCTTCACGATGAAGAGCACGCCTGCCCCGCCGTGAACAGTCTTGGCTGCCTCGACCATTTGATCTGGCGTGGGTGAGGTGAAGAAGGCGCCGGGGCAGGCTGCATCCAACATGCCGGCGCCGACGAATCCCGCATGCATTGGTTCGTGGCCACTGCCGCCGCCCGAAATGATCGCGACCTTGCCCGGCTGTGGCGCATCGCAGCGTGCTACAAAGTTGGGATTGAAATGGACGCGTAGCAGATGGCTGTGGGCGCACTGCATACCGGCCAATGCTTCTTCAACCGCATGTTCTGGGGCATTGATGAGCTTTTTCATTCCCCTCTTCCTGTCCAGAGTGTAATCAGGCGCAGTTAGCCGTGCCAGGTCATTCGGTGGGCGTGGAAGACAACAGCTGCGCCAGGATTGCCTTGGCCTCTGTCGTTGCACGCGCCCGGTGGCTGATGCGATTCTTGACCTCAGCTGGTAGCTCGGCCATCGATGCGTTGTGGTCAGCGACAAAAAAGACGGGATCGTAGCCGAACCCATTGCTCCCGCGCGCGTCACGCAGGATGGTGCCTTCCACCACACCGTCAGCTGTGGCGACTGCGCCGCTAGGTTGTGCGATGGCTACGACACAGCGAAACCGTGCTGTGCGTTCAGCATCGGCAACATCGAGCAGCTCCGCCAGCAAGGCGCGATAGCGTGCTTCGTCGGAAAGGCTGGGGCCGCCGTAACGTGCCGAGTAGACGCCAGGACGTCCATCCAGCGCATCGACTTCCAGCCCGCTGTCGTCGGCCCACGTGAGCAGGCCAGACAGGGCTGCGTAGACCCGCGCCTTGAGGATGGCATTTTCAGCAAAGGTGGCGCCGGTCTCGTCCACCTCCTCTACAATGCCCTCGGCGTCCAGCCAGGTGACTTCGACAGGCAGATCGGCGAGTAGAGCTGCATACTCGCGCATCTTGCCGCGGTTATGTGTCGCCACCAGAAGCCGAGTCACTCCAGGCGAACCATCGGTAGAAGTCTGCGTATCCACAACGAAAAGCTTTCCCTGTCCTGCTGCTAAATTGTCCACACCTCTCATGCTATCATATAATTTTTGATGGTGGTAGCTGCGCATGCGTTGCATTTCCTGTGTTCTCGGCCTTGCTGTGATAGGTGAGCCTGCTCGGCAGCACTCGAAAACTTGGCATTCGAGCATCGGAAAAATATGCGACTCACTTCATGTTCATGACTTTGGGGGTACTCATGGTTGAATCCTACCATCCGCTTCGCATCTTCACTGGTTCCGCTCACCCGGGGCTGGCGCGTGAGATCGCCGATATTCTGCATGTCGATCTAGGCAAAGCGGTGACACGGCGTATGCCGGACAGCGAAATCCACGTCATGCTCGACGAAGTAGTGCGCGACCAAGATATCTTCTTCATCCAACCCTGCTCAGAGCCTGTCAACGATCACCTGATCGAGTTGCTTTTGTATCTCGATGCCTTTCGCCGTGCGAGCGCTCATAGCGTCAGCGTTGTCATGCCGTACTTCCCCTACGCACGACAGGAGCGCATGGCCCAAGGCCGCGAGTCGATCAGTGCACGCGTCGTGGCCAATATGCTGGAGATGGCCGGCGTCCGGCGCGTCGTCTATGTCGATATTCACAACCGCGCCATCCAGGGCTTTTTCAATATCCCGGTCGATCCACTGAGCGCAGTGCCGCTGCTCGCCAATTATTTCCGTACCCCGGAGTTTGCCGATGCCGCCATCGTCAGCCCAGACGTAGGACGCGCCAGCATGGCGGGCAAATATGCCGAGTTGCTCAATCTGCCGCTCGTAGTCATGCACAAGCGGCGCACAGATTTTGCCACCACAGAGACCACCCATGTCGTCGGCGATATCCAGGGGCGCCGGCCCATTATCATCGACGACGTCATGGCGGGCGGCAGCGTGCTGAAGCAGGTCGACGCGCTCTACGATGCCGGTGCAGTCGGTAAAGCCTGCTTTGCCGTCACCCATCCGGTATTGCTGCCGACTGCACTCAAGCGGCTGGAAGAGGATGACCGTATCGAGCGCCTGGTGGTGATGAACACTATTCCCGTGCCGCCGGCCAAGCTGCATTCCAAGGTTGTTGTCCTGTCAGTCGCCCAACTGCTGGCCGATATTATCTATCGGATTTATCGCGGCAAGAGCATTTCGTCCCAACTTCTACTTTCCTAGAAGGGAGCCTGCTGTGTTTGGACGCTCGCAACGCCCCGAAGCTGACGCCATCGAAGTGCTGATTGGCGCACGTGCAACCTTTAGCGGACGCCTGCAGTGCGATGCCAGCATCCGCATCGATGGCGCTGTAGATCAAGGTCAGATCGAGACACCTGCCAATGTCATCCTCACAGAGACAGCCAATGTGCAGGGCGACATTGTGGCCAAGGTTGTGAGTATCCGCGGTAAGTTCAAGGGCATCATCCAGGCCGACCGTGTCGAACTGCTCGACGGCAGCCAGGTCGGTGGTGTACTCAATGTCAACAGTTTTTATATGGCCGAGAACGTGCTCATGCGTGCTGCAGTGAACATTCGCGCCGATCACCTGGTCGAGGCAAAGGTGCCGCCACCGCCACCAAACCCCGCGATTCCAGTTCTGCCACCGGTTCAACAGCCCGCACAGCCACTCGCTACGAACCTACCAATCGATTCAATGACAGGAAAATCGGACACAAACTATGAGTGAGCGAACAGTTGCGTTTCGTGACAAGCAGTTGATCGTGCAGGGGCCGGCGCTGAAGCCCGGCGATGCCGCACCGGAGGTCACATTGTCCACCGGCTTTCTTGCTACCTCCAACCTGCTGGCCGATACGGCCGGCAAGGTTCGTCTGGTCAGCGTCGTGCCCAGCATCGACACGAGTGTGTGCGATGCACAGACACGGCGCATGAATGAAGAGGCGGCCAACCTTGGCGACCAGGTGATCGTCGTGACTGTCAGCGTGGATATGCCCATGGCTCAGAAGCGCTGGTGCGGTGCTGCCGGAGTCGAGCGTGTCCTTATGCTGTCGGATTACATGGGGCTGGAATTCGGCAAAGCCTACGGGACAGCCGTCCCGGAGCTGGGCGCGGAGCAGCGCGCAGTCTTCGTGATCGACGCGAATGACGTTGTACGCTATGTCGAATATGTGCCAGGGGTCGGCCAGCACCCGAACTATGATGCTGCGCTGGATGCGGTGCGTTCCCTCCTCTGAGCGACACACCTGCAGCCTGTCCATTGAAAGCCGCCCGGCGTGCTGAACGTCTGGGCGGCTTTTTATAGCCGGTCATCTGGTACGCCGTTCCCTGTAGCCGCCGATCTGCACGATCTGGCCATGGCGCAAGTTGCGAATCTGCGCTACACTATTCCCAGAAAGGAAGATAACCTATGATGTGGCTCTTTGCGCTTGCTGCCGCTCTGATCGGCTATGTTCTGGGCTCGATTCCGGTGGGACTCTGGGTCTGTCGTCTGTATGGCGTGGATATCCGCACAGTGGGCAGCGGACGCATCGGCGGTACCAACGCCTGGCGCGCAGCGGGGCTCAAAGCAGCTGTTCCCACCATCATCGGCGACGCAGTCAAGGGAGCCGTAGCAGTGCTCCTGGTGCGCTGGCTCTTCTTCTCGCTCTTCCCGGAGCCGGCGGCGATGTCCGTTGACGAAGCACAAGCGCGCAAGCTGGCGCTTGACCTGGCCGCAGCGTTGGCCGGCGGTTTTGCCGTTATCGGCCACAATTGGTCGTTTCTGAATGGTTTCAAGGGGGGTGCCGGCGGCATCACCACGGCGGCGACGACACTGGCGCTCAACCCGCTCGTGGGCGGCGTCACCATCATCATCGGTGCATTCCTGATTTGGTGGGCGCGCATTGCGTCGATCGGCACCTTTGCCGTGGCCGTCGCTGCCTTTGCGCTCTTCCTCATCCTTGCAGTGGATGAAATCACGCCGTGGCCCTTTGCGATCTACGGCGTCATGGTGCTCGCCGCCGTGCTGATCGCCTTGCGCCCCAACCGCGAGAAAGTGCGCGAGCAGAAAGAACGCATTATCACTCTGTGGTGAACCACTTCTGCACCTGTTGACCTGCGCTACCTTCCCACCAGCGACGCACGGTCGCAGCGTCAAGCGGCCCCCCATGACCGACCAGCAGCCGCTGCGGGCGGGTAGCCAGCACGACCTCCATGCTTTGGTGTAATTGCGTGAAATTACTCACGAAATAGTGTAGACGCGGTCGCGTACCGTACAGCGCGCCGCCCAAGCGTCCCCCCATCACCAGGTCACCGACCAGGGCGTCGCCGTTGGCGAGCAGCACCGACACAGATCCCGGAGTGTGGCCGGGCGTGGCGACTACGTGCCCGGCCACCCCATAGCGGTGCAGATCGAATCCCTTGTCAAAAACATGGGACGCTGCCACCGGCGGGAAAGGTTTGTTGACGAAGGGGGCCATTAAGCGCGCCTCCAGCCCGTTGATAACGCCGAGTGTGTTGCGCCCCGACCTCGCCATCGCCTCGTCGGCGGCATGCATGGCAAGGGGTGCGCCGCTCAACGCTGCCAGCGCATGGGCCGAACCGGCATGGTCGCCATGACCGTGCGTGAGCAGGATCAGCGCTAGGTTGGCGGGCGCAACACCGGCCTGCTGCAGCGTACGCACGATGCGGTTGGCGTCGCCGGCTGCGCCCGTGTCGATGAGAATCGCCCGTTCACCCTGGACAAGGTAGGCATTGGCCAGGGGCAGCTTTATCTGGGTGACAACTGTCTGTGTGTGCATGCTCAGTCTCCGTGGTCAGGCTGGTCGTAGCGTGATGCTGAGGGGCAATTCTACTTTCAATCACGGGCGTACTGAATGACATTTTTTCTGCGAAAGAAGACGATGGCAGCAGCCAACATCCAGAACTGCACCAATGCCACTGAAATGGTAGCCATCGGCCCCACATCAATGCCAATAACTTCCAGCAGGTTCAGGAACAGCGAAATGGCCGCGACAAAGCCAAAGTAGCCCAGCCAGTCAGGCCAATTCGCTTTTTGAATGATCAAGATACTGATCAACACCAACCAGATTGCCGCCAA
>CAIRNL010000635.1 GCA_903879975.1 uncultured Chloroflexota bacterium
AGCCGGCGACAACGAGTAAGGTACTGCCAAGGCACTGCTCAGACTTTGGTCAATTGTGGCGAAAATAAGGTCTCCCTCGAATTTCGGATCTTCAGGACAGTCACCCGTCTGAATCTTTGTGTTGATTGCCTGACGGGCGTAGAGCCGCTGATATCTAGCCGACAAATCCATGTATTCAGCGTGAAACTGACTTGCCAACACCCGCATTGGCACCGAATAGATACACTTTCGTGGGAACTTCTGGGCAGGCAAATCGTAGAATGCCTCGACAAAGGGAGCGAGCGATGCCCGTGTCTTGCCGGTGCCGGTCGGTGCTTGAACAATTACCGACCGGCCGTTCAAGATCAACTCTTTGACCCGCATCTGGTAGGGATATAGCGCCATTTACTCAATCTCCAAAGAAATCGTCAACGGTTGATTGTCGAGTCGCTCCTTGATGAGCGATCTCATATAGTCTGGAAAGTGCACGTGTTTCTCCGATCGCCGTTTCCCGCATTTCCAGCGGCCCCACTACTTCCACATCCGCCCCCCATCCACGAATCCACGGCAACATCTCCTGCGGTTCAGCGACCTGGGCACGCCACAACAGCCAGCCGTCAGGCTGCACTGTCACCTGCTGTCCGCGCTGCCACTGGGTCTCCTGCACGCGCTGTGCCACCTGCGGGTGAAAGCGCAGCACGACCTCGACCGGTTCGCGGTCGAGGTCGTACCAGATGCCCCACGCGTCGCGCAGGAGCGCAACCGGGTCGAAGTCGACCGGAATTTCATAGCGGTCGGGCAGGATTTGCGCTGAACGCAGCCGCTCAATCTTGAAGGTGCGGATGGCGCGCGGGGGATCGCGCCATCCGATGACGTGAGTGGTTTGGCCGACGGCGTAAGGCTCGATGAAATAGGGCGCAAAGGTGTAGGCATCGACGCGCCCACTCGCGTGAAGATGCTCTACCCGCACTTTGCGCCCAGCCGACCACGCCTCAGTCAGCGTCTCCAGAACCTGGAGGTAGACCGGGTCGCGGTAGGCGGCTGCTTCGTCCATCACATCCGCAGAGCGCAGCAGATGGTGGCTCACGTTGTGGTCGAGCCGCTGCAGCGCCTTGGCCAGCTTGCGCAGCGCCGACGCCGCATGAGGGTTCTGCTTGTCCGTGCGCGTCGCCAGCAGCCGCGTCGCCAGGTGCAGCGCCATGACTTCGTGCAGGCTGAACGATGCCCTGGTCAGATCTGCAGCCCGGTCAAGCTTGAGCTTGTTGTCGTCGAACTCGTCCTGGTAGACGCCCGGCGGCAATTCATTGCTCTCGATGTACTTCCAGATCGTCGAGCGATTCACACCGATCCGACGCGCCACCTCTGACTGCGTCAACCCTTCCGGATGCGCCCACAGGAGTTTTTCGATTTGTAACAGCCGCTGCGCCTTGTTCTCTGCCCGATTCATCACGTCATTCCCTTCTGCATCCACGCCCAGCCGCTACATCTGCGCCCTACGCGGACTATCCCTCTCACCCTATCACATTCCTGTCGCCAATTCCGCAACGCCCGTCAAAATTCGTCCTATGTTGCTCACTTGCGTTTCCCAAAAGGCCACAGCCCGCCCTTGTCGTCTTCGTACAGATAGATGCCTGCCTCGTCCATGCTGGGCAGCCGCCGCGTCACGGTCGAGGTCGGCACGCCCAGGCGACGCGCCAACTCGCTGGCGGAGATGCCGGGCTGCGCTTCAATTGCCTCCGCCATCTCTTCGAATTCTGTTTCCTTCTTGTTCCAAAAAGCCATTGGATCCTCCACGATGAATCAACACGGATACTCGTGTCCCCATCGTGGAGGTAAGCTGTTGCCGGTACGGCAACACACGGCGCGCAATTTGCGCCCAAAGGATCAATCGGTGCGGCGACCCTGCCAGGGATCGTGCCATCTCTCGATAGTCGGGTTTGTCGGCCATGCAGGTCCTGCTTCGATTGTGAGTGGCTGTCACGCCGGGCGCCCATCTCGGAGGTGCCCTTCGCTCCTGACCACAGTGTAGCACGGCGCTGGCCTGGCGCCGAAATCACTGGGGCGGATCAGGAAGGGGGCTGTGCGGCGGGCACGCCAGGCTCCGCCGGGGCGAGGAGCAGGGTGAACGCTGATTTCTGCCGGGGCGTTTCTGGCGCAGCGGCGCACTCTGGCGTATGATAACCATGACTCACAACGCAACGGCGCGGAGACGCAGAGCAGCGAGGCTTCCTCGTCCTTTGCGTCTCTGTCTTTTACCCACCAACAGCGAGCGAGAAAGTGTACGTATGCAAGCCAAAATCGTGGTGTTGGCCGGCGACGGTATCGGCCCAGAAGTCACCCAGGAAGCCAAGAAGATCCTCAACGTCGTCGGCGAAACTTTCGGCCATACGTTCGTCTACGACGATCAGCTGATGGGCGGGTGCGCGATCGACGCGCAGGGCACCAGCCTGCCCGACGCAACGGTGGAAGCCTGCCTGCACGCCGATGCCGTGCTGCTCGGCGCCGTCGGCGGACCTAAGTGGGACATCCCCACGGCCAACGATCGCCCCGAACGCGGCCTGCTGGCGCTGCGCAAGGCGCTCAACCTCTTCGCCAACCTGCGCCCGGTCAAGCTCCAGCAGGAGTTGATCCACGCCAGCGCGATCAAGGAATCGGTGCTGGCCGGCACGGACCTGCTCGTGATCCGCGAGCTGACCGGCGGCGCCTACTTCGGCCCTCGCCAGGAAGCGGGCGAGGAAGGCTACGAGGCGTTCGACACGATGCTCTACACGCGCCCCGAGATCGAGCGCGTGGTGCGGCTGGCGGCCGAAGCGGCGCGCGGCCGGCGCGGCAAACTCACCAGCGTGGACAAGGCCAACGTCCTGGCGTCGAGCCGCCTCTGGCGCCGCGTCACGGTCGCAGTGATGCAAGAGTACCCCGACGTCGAGCTGGAACATGTGCTCGTCGACGCCATGGCCATGCATCTGATCCGCCGGCCGGCGACTTTCGACGTGGTCGTGTCGGAAAATCTCTTTGGCGATATCCTCACCGACGAGGCGTCCATGCTGGCCGGCTCCATGGGCATGCTGCCCTCGGCTAGCCTGGGCGACAAGTTGAACAGCCATGGCCTGCCCCTGGGCCTGTACGAGCCGATCCACGGCAGCGCGCCCGATATTGCCGGCCAGGGCATTGCCAACCCCCTGGCCACGATCCTCAGCGCCGCCATGCTCCTGCGCCACAGCCTCGGCCTGGAAGCGGAAGCCGAAGCCGTGGAGCGCGCCGTCGACGCCGTGCTGGCTGCTGGCGTGCGCACGGGCGATATCGCCGACCCGGGCAGCGAGGTGGTCGGAACGAGTGTGATGGGCGATCTGGTCGCAGCGAGGATTTGAGTGAACGAGGGTCAACAGCAGCGCCTGAGCGCTACCATTCATATGCTCGGCAATGTGCTGGGCGAGACGATCATCGAGCAGGAAGGCCAGGCGATTTTTGACCTGGAGGAGGAGATTCGCGCGCTCTCCAAAGCGTGGCGCTCCGGTGCGGCGGAGGCGGGCGAAGCGATCAAGGCGCTCATGCCCGAGCTGATCGCCGACCTGCCGCGCGCTCTGGCTGTGCTCAAGGCCTTCACTACCTATTTCCAGCTCGTCAACCTGGCCGAAGAAGAGCAGCGCGTCGAGATCCTGCGCGACCGCGCGCGCGCTGCGCAGCTGGCCGGCGTGCCCATGCGCGAGACACTGGAAGAGTCGATCGCCAGGCTGCACCAAGAGGGGCTGAGCGCCGCCGATCTACAGCAGATTCTCGATGAACTCTTCATCGTGCCGGTGCTGACCGCCCACCCGACGGAGACCAAGCGCCAGACCATCCTCACCAAGCTGCGCACTATCAGCGACACGCTGGAGGCACTCACCACACCGGGGCTGCTGCCCACTGAAGAGCGCGAGCGCCTGGAGCAGCTGCGCGAGGACATCGTGCTGCTGTGGCAGAGCGACGAGACGCGCGATCGGCCGCCCACCGTGCTCGATGAAGTGCGCACCGGCCTCTACTTCTTTGAGGTGACACTCTTTGATCTCATCCCCAAAATCTACGACGAACTGACGCGG
>CAIRNL010000636.1 GCA_903879975.1 uncultured Chloroflexota bacterium
ACAGCGCTTTGGCATGTATCGCTGGCACATCATGGACCCGATCCGCTTCCGGACAGACCTGCGCGTGACCATCCAGGCATTGGGCTGGCGTGCTGCGCTGGAGGGCAAGTCACGTTACCTGCCGTTGCAAGATGACATTGCATCGACTGCGTTGTGGTACCAGACCGAACCACACGCGCCCTTCCCCGTGTTTCCCGATCTGAATGCATGTGAGGTCGTGTAGAGGCCGTTGTCATGCCATAGCATGATCTGACAGGCTCGCTCGTCATTCTTGGGAGTGCAGTTGCGCCGGCCGACCATCTGTATGATCGCAAGTCGGCGCAACTGCACAGAAAAAATCAGGCGGGCATCGACTCCGGGCGGGTGCAAGTGCTCTCCAGCATCACGTGCCGGCCTTCATGCGACGCATCGTGGATGGCATGCATGATGTCGAGCACATGATAGGCAAGGTCGCCGTTGGCACGGTGTGGCCGTCCTGTGCGCATGGCTTCAGCCATATCGGCCAGCCCCAGCCCGCGGCTGTTCTCGACGTACGGTCGCGTCACCGGAATTTCTTTCCATTCGTTCTCGCCTGCCAGGCGCAGGCGGACGGGACCGCCGAAGGTGTTGGGATCTGGCGCTGCCAGCGTACCTGCTGTGCCGTAAATTTCGATCCACGGCAGGGTCGACGCCTGCACATCAAAGGTGGTCATGATGGTCCCGATCGGGCCGGCGGCGAAGTCGAGTAGGCCGGCCACATGCGTCGGTACCTCCACGTCGATCACCTCACCGTAGCGCGGTTGGCTGCTGATAGTGCGCTGCGGCCGTGTAATGCGCGTGGCACCGCTGACGCGTGCGACCGGACCCAGCAGGCTCACCAGCGCGGTCAGGTAGTACGGCCCCATGTCAAACATTGGTCCGCCGCCTTTCTGATAGTAGAAGGCCGGGTTGGGGTGCCAGTGCTCGTGGCCGCGACTCATCATGAAGGCGGTAGCGGCGACGGGCGTACCAATTGCGCCAGCGTCGATCAACTCGCGGCAGGTTTGCAGTCCACCGCCCAGGAAGGTGTCGGGCGCGCCGCCGACGCGCAGCCCCCTTCCTGCCGCCAGCGCCAGCATCTGCTTTCCTTCGCTGCGCGTCAGGGCCAGCGGCTTCTCGTTGTAGACAGACTTGCCGGCCGCCAGCGCAGCCAGTGCCACCTCACCGTGTGCTGCCGGGATGGTGAGGTCGAGCACGATCTCGATCTCCGGCGTAGCCAGCAGTTCGTCGACGCTGAGAACTTGCGCAATCTCCCACTGCTGCGCCATGGCTTCAGCTGCCTCACGGCGCAGGTCGGCACACGCCACTACCTGCACGGCTGGCAACGTTTTGAACATGCGCATATACGCGCTGCTGATGTTGCCGCAGCCGATGACACCCACTCCTACAGGTTGCATCTCACTCATTGCCACGCCTCACAGTTCCCTGGCAGCCCACAACAGACCGCGTCGCACGATTTCCTTCGCCTCCGGCACGTTGAAGTCGGCTGCAACATGGCCTACGGACGCGTAGAAGATACGTCCGGCCCCCCAGCGCCGCTTCCACACTACAGGCATGACGACGCCGTCGATCCACGGACAGTACTGCGCGCTGAAGGTTGTCGTCGCCAGGACTTCGTTGGAGGGATCGATGTGCATGTAGTACTGCTCGGAGTGCATGGCGAAGTCGTCAAGCCCAGCCGTAATCGGGTCTGTCGAGTCGGCAATCTTGACCGTATAGTCGATGATGTTGCCTGGGTGGGCCACCCACTGGCCGCCCACCATAAATTGGTAGTTCGTGTTGTTGCGGAAGGCGTCAGCCATGCCGCCATGCCAGCCGGCAAAACCCACGCCGCCCTCAATTGCGTCGAGCAGCCCTTGTTCCTGTTCGCGCGTGATCGTGCTCATGGTGTAGACCTGTGTGATCACGGCATAGCTGCGCATGCGTTCGGCATCGAGATAGACGTCGAGCGAATCGCTGATATCGACCGCAAAGCCAGCCGCTTCCATCAGCGGCGCAAAAAGGTTGACGCATTGGAGAGGTTCGTGCCCTTCCCATCCGCCCCAAACCATCAACGAGCGTTTCATCTTCAAAATCCCTTTCGTGTGAATGGATTTACTCGACACCATAGCGCAGATAGCGGCCAGGGAGTGCGCCGCTGATGGGGTTGCCTTCTCTCAGGATAGGTGCGCCGTTGACGATGACGTCCTCGACGCCGGTCGAAAGCTGATGCGGGTCGTCGAAGGTTGCGTTGTCGTGTACTGTCTCCGGATCGAAGATGACAAGGTCGGCGAAGTAACCTTTGCGCACAGCACCCCGGCTGCTCAGTTTGTAGCGCGCAGCCGGGAATCCACTGAGCTTATAGACCGCATCCTCCAGCGACATGAGCCGTTTGCGGCGCACATAGTGGCCCAGCAGACGCGTGGCCGAGCCATACTGTCGCGGGTGAATCTTGCCGCCGCCAAAGAAGATCCCATCACTGCCCATCATGTAGCAGGGGTGTGCAAGGAACTCTGACTCCAATCCATCTTCGCTGCGCTGGAAAACAAGCAGCACGGCCATGCCTTCCTCGATGAGCAGGTCGCAGAGGGCGTCGGCAGCCCGGCGACGTGTGCGGCGCACGTATTGCTCGAGTGACATGCCACACAGGTGACGGTTGTCGTGCCCTGGCATCCAGGCCACGATGATCTGGGCCAGGTTCATCGTCTCCAGACGGCGTTGAAAGCGATCGCGCAACCCTGAATCGGCCAGCTTGCCGTAGGCAGCCAACACGCCATCGCTCCACACCTCCAGCGGCAGCAGGTACTGGAGCATCGTCGACGACCCCATGTAGGGGTAGACGTCGAACGAGAAATCGACCTCGTTGACGGCAACCAGGTCGATGTAATCGATGATCGCCTCGACTTCGGCTGCAGTGGTGCCCTTCAGATGCGAGATG
>CAIRNL010000637.1 GCA_903879975.1 uncultured Chloroflexota bacterium
GCAGACAGGATCTCTGACGACGACCTTTACGGCCAGCCAGGGCCTGCTGCTCATGATCCCGAACATGTACAAAATTGCAGGTGAGTTGACGAGCACGGTCTTCCAGATCGCCGCCCGCTCGCTGGCCGCGCAGGGCTTGTCGATCTTCGGCGATCATAGCGACGTCATGGCGGCACGCAGTACGGGTTGGGCGATGCTCTTCGCCAATTCCGTGCAGGAAGTGATGGATATGGCGCTCATCGCCCAAGCCAGCACGCTGGCTGCGCGTGTCCCTTTCCTCCACGTTTTTGACGGCTTCCGCACCTCACACGAGGTCGCCAAGATCGAACAACTAGCCGACGAAGACATCCGTGCCATGATCGACGACGACCAGGTGCGCGCTCACCGTGCCCGCGCGCTCAACCCGGAGAAACCGGTCATGCGCGGCACCGCACAAAATCCAGACATCTACTTCCAGGCCCGCGAGAGTGCCAATCCCTTCTATGCTGCCACACCGGATATTGTCCAGAGGGAGATGGACAAGTTTGCCGGCATCGTGGGCCGCCAGTATCACCTGTTTGACTACGAAGGCGCGCCCGATGCCACGCGTGTGATCGTCATCATGGGTTCAGGCGCTGAGGCCGTACACGAAACCGTGGAGTGGCTCATCGCGCGCGGTGAGAAGGTTGGTGTGGTCAAGGTGCGCCTCTTTCGCCCCTTCTCGGTCGAGCACTTTGTCAGGGCACTGCCGCCAACGGTGAAGAAGATCGCTGTCCTCGACCGCACCAAGGAACCGGGTGCTGCCGGCGAACCCCTCTACCAGGATGTGCTGACGGCACTGGCTGAAGGCCTGATGAGCGGCTGGGCGCCCTTCGACAGGTTGCCGCGTGTCGTGGGTGGCCGCTATGGCCTCTCTTCCAAAGAATTTACGCCGGCCATGGTTAAGGGCGTCTATGAGGAGCTGACCAAGGATGAGCCGAAGAATCACTTCACCGTCGGCATCGTGGACGATGTCTCGCATACCAGTCTAGACTATGATGCCGCCTTCTCGACAGAGCCGCACGAGGTCGTGCGGGCCCTTTTCTGGGGGCTGGGTTCTGATGGCACTGTCGGCGCCAACAAGAATTCCATCAAGATTATCGGTGAAGAGACCGGCAATTACGCCCAAGGCTATTTCGTCTACGACTCCAAGAAGTCGGGCGCACGTACGGTCTCGCACCTGCGTTTCGGCTCCAGGCCGATTCACAGCACCTACCTGATCCAGAAGGCCAATTTCATTGGCGTTCACCAGTTCGGTTTCCTGGAGCGCTACGATATTCTCAGCGCAGCTGAAGAGGGCGCCGTCCTGCTGCTCAATTCTCCCTACCAGACGGATGAGACCTGGGTGCATCTGCCGCGGATCGTCCAGCAGCAGATCATCGACCGCAAGCTCAAGGTCTACGTCATCGATGCCTATGCCGTTGCCGCCGACCAGGGCATGGCCGGACGCATCAACACGGTCATGCAGACCTGCTTCTTTGCCATCAGCGGTGTGCTGCCGCGTGACGAGGCCATTGAGCAGATCAAGCACTCCATCAAAAAGACCTATGGTAAGCGCGGCGAGGCGATCGTGCGGCGCAACTTTGCCGCCGTCGACGCAACGCTGGCCAACATGTTCGAGATGAAGGTGCCCGACAGGGTGACCAGCACGATCGAATTGCCGCCGGCTGTGCCAGATGGGGCACCGGCCTTTGTGCAGGACGTCACCGCCATGATGATCAAGGGTGAAGGCGATCTCCTGCCCGTCAGTGCCTTCCCGGTCGACGGGACGTATCCGACCGCTACCACCCAATGGGAAAAGCGTAACATTGCCCTGGAAGTGCCGGTCTGGGACCCAGATGTCTGCATCCAGTGCGGCAAGTGCGTGTACGTCTGCCCACATGCCGTCATTCGTTCCAAGCTCATCGACGGCGAACTGCTGGCCGATGCACCGGAAGGCTTCCTGACTGCCGCCTCTAAGTGGCGCGAGTTCCCCGATCGTAGATACACACTGCAGGTCGCAGTGGAAGACTGCACCGGTTGCCAGCTCTGCGTCGAGGTCTGTCCGGCTAAGAACAAGCAGGCTGTTGGGCGCAAAGCCATCAACATGGAGCCACAACTGCCGCTGCGTGAGCAGGGCGCACGCAATTGGGATTTTTTCACCAAGCTGCCCGAAACACCGCATGTCGATACGCTCAAGTGGAACAACATCAAGAATGTGCAGCTGTTGCAGCCGCTTTTCGAGTTCTCTGGTGCATGCGCAGGCTGTGGCGAGACACCTTATCTCAAACTGATCAGCCAGCTGTACGGCGAGCGTTCTGTCATCGCCAACGCGACGGGTTGCTCCAGTATCTACGGTGGCAACCTGCCAACGACTCCCTGGTCTGTCAACCCGGAAGGGCGCGGGCCGGCCTGGTCGAACTCACTTTTTGAGGACAACGCAGAGTTTGGGCTTGGCATGCGCGTGACGTTGGATAAGCAGAGGGCGTACGCGCGCGAACTCCTACAGCGATTGCAGGGCGTCATCCGACACAGTCATTCCGAACTGCTGGCGACCTTGCCCTACGAAGAGCGCGACTATTGGATCGGCCTGGCTGCAGGCAATGGCCTGGTCGATGACATCCTGAATGCCGAGCAGAACGACGAGAGTGAGATCGCTGCCCAGCGCAAGCGTGTGGAGCAGCTGCAGCGCATTCTGGCTGGCTCTGACCGCCCAGATGCACGGGATCTTGCCAGCCTGGCAGACAAACTCATCAAGAAGAATGTGTGGATCGTTGGTGGGGACGGCTGGGCCTATGACATCGGCTACGGCGGCGTCGACCATGTGTTGGCCAGTGGGCGCAACGTCAACATGATTGTCCTCGACACTGAAGTGTACTCGAATACGGGCGGCCAATCCTCCAAGGCGACACCGCTAGGCGCAGTGGCCAAGTTTGCTGCCGGCGGCAAGCGTACGCCCAAGAAAGATCTGGCTAAGATGGCCATGGACTATGGCTATGTCTACGTTGCGCGTGTGGCGATGGGCGCCAATGATGCGCAGACGTTGCGCGCGATCCAGGAGGCAGAGTCCTACGACGGCCCTTCGCTCATCATTGCCTATAGCCACTGCATTGCCCACGGTATCAACATGGCCAAAGGACTCGACCAACAGCGTCTGGCGGTGGAGTCCGGCTACTGGCCGCTCTATCGCTACGATCCGCGCCTGCGCGCAGAAGGCAAGAATCCCTTCCAACTCGACTCCAAACCGCCGAAGGTTCACTTCCGTGACTATGCCTTGAACGAGACACGCTACCGTATGCTCATGCAGTCTGACCCGGCAGCGTCGGAAGCGTTGATTGCCGAGGCACAGGCAATGATTGCTATGCGTTGGAAGGATTTGGAATATCTTGCAGCAGAGCCGGTATGAGTGTGCAGCGTGGCCGGGCGCTGTCCCGTCGGCTCACGCAGGTTCCGCAGCAGATCCCTTCAAGGACGCACTTGCTAAAGGAGACATTACCCATGGTTGACCTGTCTACCAATTACCTGGGATTGAAACTGAAGCACCCGATCGTTCCCTCGGCCTCACCGCTGTCCGACAGCCTGGACAAACTCAAACGCATGGAAGATGCCGGCGCAGCCGCCATTGTCATGTACTCGCTTTTTGAAGAGCAGATCGTGGGCGAGAGTCAC
>CAIRNL010000638.1 GCA_903879975.1 uncultured Chloroflexota bacterium
CCCTGATCCCCTTCTGAAGGCGGGGGGGGGCACAGCCCCCTTTTTTCATGGTCGCGGTGCAGGAGTGGTGGGTGGGACCGGGTGCTGTTGACGTCCAAGGAACAACCACGTAGTACAGACGTTCGTTCGGCCGGATCCATCCCAATGGCGCGCGAGGGATGGCTGCAGCAGCCGGCCAGTCGCCAGACCAAGCGCTTTCGCCGTGATCCCGCCAGTTGGAGCCAGGACCCCTGGGTCTTCGTCGACAGCGGCCTGCCGCTGCCCACATCAAGGCAGCGGAACCAGCAACAGCTCAGCCTGGCACCAGCCTTCTGTGCCATGGCAACCGATGCAGAAGGCGCATCGATTGTTCGATCACTACAACAGGAAGGCGCCCCATGTGGGGGGCGCCTCAGCACCGGCCTGTGACCTGAACCTTGGCATCTGGGGCTCGATCGGGTCGGGTGTCTTTGTGTTCACGCATGGCCTGCCTTGTGCCTGACAAGCGAGGAATAGGGATCACGTCTCTGGGAAGAGATGCGCGGGGAGTGGCGCTGTCTGGCTGGCAGAAGTGGGGGACGGCCTTCAGCCAACAGAGAGGTCGTTCAGGCGCGCTTCTGTGTCCTGGCCTGAAACCATTTAGGCGGCTCCGAGGCTGGGTACACGAGCAGCAGCACCAGGCGAACGTCCACTCTTGGCGACAACCGCAGCGGCACCGCCTCAGATCGCGCCGCTGAGCACCATCGGACCCCGGCGCGTCTGACCGTCCGGCACGGTCTCGACACTGACGCTCACGCTGCTGGCCTGGCTCGTGGGCGAGGTGGGAATCGGCATCGCCACATGGCCATGGCTATCCGGCACGAATGGCACGCAGCCCACCTCCCGCCCGTTCACCTTCGCCCAAAGCCGGTAGGTCTTGTCGGGGGGTAGCGGCGGCAGATCGTCGAGCACCAGCAGGTTGTGGCTGGGGTTGCTCGTCACCAGTACCTCTCCAGCGGGCTGGCCGCCAGAATTCATGACCCGAAGCGGCAAGCGCCGGTTGACGGCCCGCAGGTTGGGCGAGATTGGCTGCAACCGTTGCTGCAACTGGGCAACCTGCTGACGGGTCTGCTGCAGCTGCACTCCCAGTACCAGCAGTGCGGCCCCCATCAGGGCCGGGATCAGCCAGCTGCCCGCGCGGATCCGGCTGACACCCTGGTTCGGTCTGACGGCGCTGGACCGCTCGAACAGCCACTGCCTCAGGTGCGCGGGCGGCGCCTCTGTGGCCGGCAGGGCAAGAGGCAGCAGCTCCAGGGTGGTGCTGAATTCCTCCAGCCGCGTGCGCAGCTCCGGTCGTTGCCGCAGAAGATCGGCCAGCTTTTCGCGCTCCTCGGCATCGAGGTCGCCGAGCGCATGGCCTGCCAGCAGGGAGTCGATCCGGCTCTGCGACGGGAAGTGTTCGGCGGTCATGGTTCGCTCCGGTGATCGATCAGCAACGCCCGCAGGCGGATCAATCCCTGCCTCGAGCGGGTCTTGATGGTTCCCAGGGGTACTCCAAGCCGTTCCCCGATCGCTGCCTGGCTCAGACCCTCGTAGTAGGCCAGCTCCAGCACCTGCCTTTGGTTAGTGGGGATGCTGTTCAGGGCCCGGCGCACCCGCAAAGTCAGCTCATCATCCTGGGCAGCCTCGTAGGGGCTGCGCCCGGCCGATGGCAACAGCTGGGAGGACCAGCGTTGTAGCAGCTGCCAGCGGTTCTTGCGCTGATTGAGGCGGTTGATCGCCATCGAACGGGTCAGCAACAACAGGTAGGCGAGCACCGGTCCCCGCGAGGGCTCATAGCGGCCCTTCTGCCAGTAGCGCAGGAATACGTCGTGACAGAGGTCCTCGGCCTCCTGGCTGGAGCGGCTGAGCCGCAACGCAAGCCGGTAGACCGGACTGCCGCAGGCGTCGTACAGCTCCTCAAGGGAGCCGTAGGGGATGCTGGCCTCCGTCAGGGGGCCCCTCGGCGAATGTTCAGCCGGCAGTTCGGGTGGTTCGGAGG
>CAIRNL010000639.1 GCA_903879975.1 uncultured Chloroflexota bacterium
CCGGCACTGCAGACGAACGCTCGTTGCTGGGCCGGCTGCAGGCGGCGGATGGTGCAAATTAGCCGCTTGCGATTTATCTCAAGGGAGACTTGGCAGAGCTATGGCAGCAAATCCTCGTATTACGATCATCGGGCTCGGCACGACCGGTGTCAGCCTGGGGCTGGCGCTCATGCAGAGCGGTTCGCCGCTGGAGATCGTTGGCCACGATAGAGAACCGACGACTGGTCAGGAGGCTCGCAAGCGGAACGCTCTCCACCGCACGGAGTGGAACTTCTACAAGGCATGCGAAGGCGCGTCGATGATCGTGCTGGCGATTCCGCTGGGTGAGATCGGCGCGACCCTCGACCTGTTGCGAGAAGAGATTCAGCCGTCGACCATGGTGCTGGCGTTGAATGGCGTGTTAGGGCCGCTTTTGCAGATGTTTGCCGACAAATTGCCGGCGCATGGCAATGCCGTAGTCGGCCACCCGATTCTCAATGGGGTAGAGGGTGCGTTGACGCCGCGTGCCGACCTTTTCCAGAAGGCTGTCTTCTGCCTGGCCGCCGGCCCGACCACTAATCCGGACGCTCTCCAATTGGCGGCAGATTTTGTGGAAACCGCCGGCGCGCAGCCGCTCTTCGTCGACCCACACGAGCATGACGGCATTGCTGCCGAGGTCGATGCGTTGCCTCGCCTGCTCGGCGCGGCGCTGATGCATATGGCGGCTGGCTCCCCCGGCTGGACAGAAGCGCAGCGCCTGGCCGGCGTCGCCTTCGCTCGCACCACCCAGCCCGACCGCAGCGCGCAGAGCCTCTACGCTGAACTGGTGGCGAACCGGGACAATGTGCTCCAACGCCTGGACCAGTTCACCCGCGAATTGGCCGCCTGGCGCGCCTGGCTGACAACAGAAAGCCCGTCTGACGAGCATCCGCTACAGGTCGCGCTGGCCGATGTGGAGGAGGAGCGGTTCCGCTGGGAGGGCAAGGCGCTGCGTCACGAGTGGGGTCCGAGCGCAACGCCGGCGAGCCAGGAGGAGAACTCTGGTATGTTGCGACAGATGTTTCTGGGCGGCCTTCTCGGTGGAAAAAAGCAGCCGGAACGCCAGAAGAAGAGTTGACTCCAGTACCTTGATGAAAAAGAGTGCCCAGCCAGCATTGGATGACAATCCGAACTGGCTGGGCATTTCTCTTTCGTAAACGCATCAAGGGTTTTTCAATTCGATTGGTGATAGCGACAGGCTCACGGCCAGGGAACAAATAGTGCGCCCAAGTCGAGTTGATCACCGGCGTCCACACGTATCTGGAGCGGCGACTGGGCATTCTGGTCCGGAAAAGCCAGGATCCAGTCGTATGGCGCCCAGACAGCTAGATAATAAACACCGGGCGGAATGTTGGCTACGCTGAACTGGCCAGTGATTGCGGTTTGGCTGGTGACGTCGCCATTCTCTACCTTGGGGCCAACGTAGATGGTCGGGGCAAGAAATCTGTCGCCATCTTGAATGGCCGGGGTCAGGTAAAAGACGGTACCGACAATTGCCTGATCGCCATAGCCATACAGTACGCCAGCGATCGAGGCAGCACCGACATCAGGGGTAGGTGCTTTGGTCTCGCTACCCAACCGAATCAGCGCTGCCAGCCCCGACGCTGCGCCCGGTGCAGCAAGCGGTGATTCGGGTTGGCCAAGTGGCGATTCTGGCTGATCCACGGGGGATTCGGGCTGCGTTTCGGTAGGTTCGAGGGCAGCAGGTGTTGGTGTTGGCTCTGGTGTTGGCGGAGCAGGTGTTGCCGTTGGAGCGATCGTCGGCGCCGGTGTCGGGGTTGGCGTCGGTTCTGAATCACCGCCACATGCAGCCAACGCTGACAACGCTACGATGGTCATGATGATCATGACGGCGCGCGAACGAAAAAAATTTTGCATAATTCGCAACTTCCTTGATCGTCTGAATGTACAGCAACGGTGACGACTCGATTCACCGCCTGTATCGTTTTTGTAGTCCAATCTGATATACAACAAACCAGAACAGCGTGCAAAAGATCGGACGGGCCACTCGGCGCCATTGGCGGCCAAATGGCCCGTCCGGAAAAACTCTGACTGGTCAATTCCTGAGGACGGAATTTTCTACAGGTCAGATAGCTTGATCTTACAAGCTTACCTGGACTTAGTCAGCCGTGAATGCATTGTGCGCCATGAACGGATCACCGCTACCCTGATCCAGGTCGTCGATCTGGACAAAGGCTTCGACCGGCTGACCGTTGGTCGACGTGACCACCATGCTGCCGAAGCAGTTTTCGGGCAATGACGGCACGGAATTTGCTCCACTGGTGATGCGATGATTCTGAATCAAGCTGCCACCAGCCGCCACGGTGAACGGACCAACGTTGACCGTGCAACCTGCTGCTGCGCCGTCACCAGCCTGGTAGGCAATGCTGACGGTAGCCGCGCTGGCGCCCAGGTTCTGGATCGTAACCGCAGTCGCAAAGCCGTTGGTCAGGCGCTTCATGTACAGTGGCACAATGACTTTGGTCTTGGTGCCATCGGCACGAATTGCTTCATAGGATGCTGCACGATCGCTCCCCACAAAGCGCATCTGGACGAACGCAACGGTGTTGAAGCCAGCCGTGTCAACCGTACAGGCACCGTACCAGCTCGCTGGAATGCTGTTGTCGGTAACCGGGTTGAAAATAGCCGATGCAGTGTTTGTGACGGCGGCGTCGTTGCTCTTTTCGAAATTACTGCCGCCGCTGCTCGGGTCAGCTTTGCACTGCAGCTTGATCGAGCCAGCCGGAATTGTGCCGCCGCTCAAATTCTGGACGGTCACAGGCGTGCTCAGGCCATTACCCAGGCGCGAGGTGAAGAGCGGGACAAGCCACTTCTGAGCGGAGGCGCTGAAGCCGCTGAAGGTCTGCATACCATTGTTGCCGGTGAACAGATTGGACACCACCGTAACCTGGCCTCCCGTAGCGGCCTTGACGACAGCCGAAAAGAACCCAGTCGGCGCGCCGGCGTCATTGGTCAGATCGTAAGTAAAGGATGCGCCAGACTGAATAGTCGTCGCAGGCGACGTGTAGACCGTTGCACCGCTCGAATTGACAAACTCGACCTGAACTGATGTGGCAGCCGTGCCGGTATTCTGAATGATAATCTGGCTGTTGACGGCACCGCTAGCCGACGAACCATTCTTGGCGATCAACGGTACGTTGGCCGAATTGGTGCCTGCCGCCGAACCAGAATATGCACCGCTTGTCGGAGTCTGGCCGCGCGCTTGAATCTGAACGACTGCACCCATGGGTCCCTGCCCGCCAACCACGACCGAACCGCTGCCGGACGTCAGTTGCGAGTCGTCATACTGGCGACGGATCAACTGTGATCCCTGGTTCGAAAGTGTTGCCGATTCGGACGGGCGCCACTGCGAACCATCCGTCTTGTAATACTGAATGTTGACCAGATTGGAACTGGTCGATAGATTGACGAGCGTAAAGTTGGTGCTCAACTGCTTCGTGGTTGCTGCGCCGGAAGCGACAAGCGATGCGGTCAGGATCAACGTGAC
>CAIRNL010000640.1 GCA_903879975.1 uncultured Chloroflexota bacterium
CAACACGTCCGGCAGCCCAGGCTCGCCGCTATCCTGAATCCCGTTCAAGTTTTCATCTGCCCAGATATAATCTCCCAGGCTGACATTGACCGAGTCATCGAAGAGAGCAAAGTCCAGGGTCTGATCCCACGTGTTATTGGTGTCGGGTATAGCCCGTCCACGTTGTTCAGATTGGCATCCTGAACCTGCATCAGATAGCTGCCCGGGACGGCAAATCCGTCACGCCGGGCTTCAAACTCCACCACACCATTGGCATCTGTGATCTGCATCAAGATGGTGTCTGACGCTGCGCCCAGAAGGCGCAGCGTCAGACACATTTGCAAGGGGCTGACTTGCAAACGCTGGCGTGCCATAACTGACTCTGGATTTCAGCAGAAACAGAGTTTCTGCTGCACCCTGGAGTGAACTTGCAGGTATTGTCGTCCGCGTGGCTCTTGGCTGTTGATCCGCGCAAAACAATCGCTTAAAGTCTATACCTTCGCTGTGAGTGGAAAGTGATCTGTCCACGAGTTATGACTGACGGTGGAGGGGTCACTCACCGCTCAAGCGCTCTGCCGTACTCTCCAGAGATGGGATGTAACAACCAGGATTTTTGGGCACCGCCGCTGCCGAGAGATCGTGATATTTTCCTGACCATCGGGGCTGACCGATGAGAGATACGTGCTCCTATTGGCGCTGTGTCACAACCAACGGAAAAAGATAGGGCATTGCAGGGAAATTGTCACTACCTGAACGGGTAGTTTTTCAAGTAGTTCTTGCGGCCCGTGCAGAAATCGCCGACCTTGTTGGGTTGAGCAGCGTTCCGCAGTGCAGCACCAAGGCGCTGCACTGCGGAACGCACGCAAGGTATGCGTCAGCGAGGCGTGGCATCCCCCCTGTTACCAGTTTGTCACCGATCCATCTGGCCGGCGCCAGTGCGGGGCTTCCCAGAAACGCCACTCCTGTGCCAGGGCAAGCCGTTCATCGATCTCGACGCCGAGACCGGGCGCAGTGGGCACGGGGAAGGCGGTCCCGTCGAGTCGCGGCTGTACGGGGAAGAGCAGGTCTGCATCGTTGACCCCTGATGCGCCATAGTAGAGATTCTCTGTCGGTGTGACACGTGTCTCCAGCCAGGCGAAGTTGGGCACAGCGGCGGCCAGGTGCAGTGTGGCCGCTGTGCAGACAGGGCCGAGCGGGTTGTGCGGCATGAGGTCGATGTAATGGGCCTCGGCCCAGCCGGCCACCTTCATTGCCTCGGTGAAGCCGCCCACATTACAGAGGTCGATACGGGCAAAGTCGGTGAGGTGCTGCTCGATATAGGGCAGGAACTGCCACTTGCTGGCGAACTCCTCCCCCACGGCAAAGGGCACGGGCGTCATCCTGCGCAGGGCAGCGTAGGCTTCGGGACTCTCATCGCGGATCGGTTCCTCGATGAAGTCGAGTGTGCCCGGAGGCATGCGCTGGCAGAAGGAGGCGGTCTCGGCAACGGTCAGGCGGTGGTGATAGTCGATGCCCAACACCAGTTCGCTGCCGCATTCCTCGCGTACTTTGCTCAGCCAGTGTGCGGTGATGGGGATGCTGGCGCGCGGGTCAAAGATGTCGGAATCGCTGACAAAGCTGCCAGCGCCGTTGGGCATCATCGGCGTGGTGCGGATGACTGTCCAGCCATGCTGCCTGAGCAGTTTGACGTCGTCGACGAGTGCCGGTCCGGCGCTGCCAGTCGTCGCAAAGCAGGGAATGATGTCTCGCTGCCGGCCGCCGAGGAGCTGGTAAACGGGGACCTGGAGTGCCTTGCCGGCGATGTCGTACAGGGCAATGTCGATGGCGCTTTGTGCGGCCAACAGGACGCGCCCTCCCTCGAAGTACTGGCTGCGGTAAAGTTCCTGCCAGATACGGCCGATCTGCATGGGGTCTTTGCCGATGAGGAACTCACGAAAGTGCTTGAGCGCGCCGAGGACAGCCAACTCGCGGCCGCTCAGTCCTGACTCGCCCAGGCCATAGATCCCCTCGTCCGTCTCGACCTTGACGACGAGTTGGTTGCGGCTGCCGACCCAGACGGGTAGCGGCTTGATATCGGTAATATGCATCGGGTCAGTCCTAATTCTTTCACCCTATGTCACGGCACCTTTGCCGGACAACTGTTTTTGCACAGTTGAACCGGCAGGGTATCAATCACCAGCCTGCAGACTCACTGGGGCTGTGGTGTCACTAGAGCCTGCTGAGCTGCCAGAGACGATCCATGGCGTGTGAGACTTCCCATGCGGCGGCCACCGGATCGTCGGCGGCGATTGCGTTGAGGCGCGCACTGAAAGGCTCGGTCGTCACCGGGCCAGCGTAGTCGATGGCTGCCAACTTCTGCATGAAGCCGACGAGATCGATGACGCCCGTTTCGAGCGGCAGGCAGCGCACCAGGTCGGCCTGTTCCTGGCGGGCGATGCCGGCTGGGGCATCGTTGATATGGACGACGACGACATCGCCGGGTGTCAGCACATCGAGCGCGTCGATGTCATCGCCCGCTGTGTACAGGTGATAGGCATCCAGCAGCAGGCCGACGTTGCCGGTGCCAATGTCGCGCGCCAGCGTCAGCATCTCGCCCATCGAACTGATGAAGCGGAAGGGATGCGACGACCACAGGTGCTGCGGTCCCAGGAATTCGATGCCGAGGCTGCATCCATGGTCGGCCAGAATCTCGGCGATAGGGCGGTACCGGGCGATGTGCCATTGATAGTTTTCGGCGAAGTTGCGGCTGTCGGACCATGAGGGGCACCATGTTGCGGTGCGGGTGCAGCCGAGCGCAGCGCCCAATGCTGCGAACTGCGGCAATTCAGTGAGGTCTTCCTGCCAGCGAGGCTGATTCCAGGCAACCGGCAGGCCCCATTGGCCGGGCAGTACGCCGTGGCTGGCAAAGAGGTCGCGCACGTAGTTGAGGCCGTGGGCAGCGACCAGCGCTGCTGCCTCACGAATGTTGAAGTCGATGCCAGCAAAGCCAGTAGCGGCGGCCAGTTCGATGCTTTCGGTCAGGCTCTTGTCGTGAATGCCGATGGCGCCGGTGTTGAGATTTTTGAACATGGTGAACTCCGTCACATTGAGTACGTGGTATCATCAATCAAAATCGGACAAGTTGGGAAGGGACTGTGTGGGCACAGTACACCCGAATCATGTCCTATGCAAACTGGCGGAGAGGATAGGGACTGTTATAATCGATGGAATCTCGATCGGCATAGCGTGTGGTGAAAGCAGCGAAGTTGCCGGCAGTGGAATGGACAGAAGGGAGCGACTCTCCATGAAAACGCGCATTGCCGTGCTGGCTGACCATGCCAGCCTCTCGATCGACCACAAGCTCAACATCATGGGCATCTTCACGGCCCTGCACGCGCCGCAGGCGCCGGTTGTTCACCCGCAAATGAAACTGGTAACACAGTTCGAGTTCGACGCCAGCGAGGCAGGGCAACGCCCCTTACGTGTGACGCTGATCGACGCGGACGGCCGCGAACTGTTTGGCATCAGCGCAACGGTGACCATCCAAGCCACGCACAACGGCCACCCGGCGTTGCTCAACCAGATCGTGGATCTTTCGCAGCTTGCCTTCCCTGCCTTTGGTGACTACGAGTTTCGTATCTTGATCGACGACGAGATTGCGGCTGAGATCCCGCTGATTGTGGCGCCCATAAAGCCTCCAGCCCAGCCGCAGAATTAGCCTCGCCGGCTCCCGCACGGCGAGGCACCCTACGACATCTTGATGCGCTGGAAGCTGCTCGACCCGCAGCCCATCAGCTGGGAACGCGATCTCAACGACGGCGTGCGGCTCAACAGCCTCCCTGACGGTCGGGGTTCGGATGGCGGCTGGGGAGTGGTGGAGCAGATCGGCTACTGGCGGATTGTTAGCACGGAAGAGGTTACTCTCCGTGCGGGCGGGGCGAAGTGCCACTTCGCCTTACTTGGGGTGCTCTCTGTGAGGGCGGGGTGGCTATGGGACGGCTCTGTGCGCCCTCTTTCCCTGGACTGGGTCGGGGTCGCGTTTGGTCGCGTCCGGTTGCATTTTGCGGCATGCATCGCGACCCGCTGGCGGCAGTGCAGCGCTCTCCTCGTGCGACGCTCTCCACATCCTCGCGCGCAAAGGACCTGCCAACAGCCGCACTGCCAACGTCACCGTGACGCCTCCACATCCTCGCGCGCTAAGGACCTGCGTCAAAATAATCTGCGCGATTTCGGCATGCGGCTCACTGGTCAGCAGCCAGAAATTGGTCAACTTATTCTGACGCAAGTTCAAATGAATGCGCCACCTCCTGGATTCTCAGCGGCCCCCCTCATCGATGCCCTCGCGCGCCGATGAATGACTGCACTGCGTTCCTGCACAGCGTCATCCATTCCATCTGGTCTGGTTGAGACCTGTCGCTATGTGGCGCGATCTGCGCTGCCGCGCAGCACTGCCGCGGCGGCCGTTCATCCTCTGGCCGATGCGGCGCTGCGCGCTCGCCCGCATCCAAGCCGAGCGCAAGCTGGCCGTCGCCGCCGATGATCAGGAATCGATCCCCCGCGCGATGAACGGTGAAGTGCATGGTGTACCTGCTTTTGGGCGTTGTCGGCACCAGCGGCGGGGGCGCTGGCTGGCCGTGCAATCGTGTGCAGACATCCATGCCCTGTGGCGGGCGCCATTCAGGTGGGGGGGCGCTGCGCGTGCCCGGCACGGTACACGGCCCCTGGAGCCGTACCGCCCGCTGCTGAAGCTGGGGGAGGTACGGTGCCCCAACTGTGAAGCAATCCCCCCTGTGGCTGCTCACTTGGCCGATTGCTCAAAGCGAATTACACTGAGTGGGTACGTACAAACTCATCGTTGTGAACAGCGCAGGAGAAGACCGTGTCCGTCATGCCATCCAGCGATCTACAGAATCCGCAGGACCCCTTTGGCAATGGGCCGCGGCGTGCCCTGGGCGCTATCTTGGGGCTGGTGTTGCTGGCATTTGCTATCTACGCTGCTACACAGGGATGGGGTACGAACCCGCTGCCAACGCCGGCTGCTACGCTGGCGGTAGCCGCACCGATCACGGGGATGGTGCCCCTGGAAGTGACTGTGCCACTCACTACGACGGTTGCGGACGAGGGGGCAGCGACAGCCGAGATCACGACTGTTGTCACGCAGACGGCGACACCTGAAGCCACGCCCCCGACAAGGTCCAGCGACGAGGCAACGACGACACCGGCAGCCACGAGCACCGGTCCAGGGACGGATTCACTTGACGTAATGACTGTTGTCGCGCAGACGGCGACACCTGAAGCCACGCCCCCAACAAGGTCCAGCGACGAAGCAACGACGCCACCGGCAGCCACGAGCACCGGTCCAGGGATGGATTCACTTGACGTAATGACTGTTGTCGCGCAGACGGCGACACCTGAAGCCACGCCCCCGACAAGGTCCAGCGACGAGGCAACGACGACACCGGCAGCCACGAGCACCGGTCCAGGGACGGATTCACTTGACGTAATGACTG
>CAIRNL010000641.1 GCA_903879975.1 uncultured Chloroflexota bacterium
GCGCTGCAAGGGCGAGAGCAGAATCTCGATGCCGTGGGTCAGATACGACGCGGTGGTGGTCAAAGTGAGCAGGCTGACGACGTAGAGAAACGCCACCACACGCAACACACCCAGCACGACCAGCTCGGCCAGGCAGGGGGTGATGCGCACGAACCACCATTCGTACCACGTGACAGCGCATGGGATGTTCCCGCCCTGGAAGAGAATCTGCATGGCAAAGAGAAAGATCAGGAAGGGTAGCCCCGGCAGCAGCCCGCGCAGCACATACGTGATCGGCAACTTCGATAAGCCGATCACGCCCATGAGCAGCATCAGGACGAGCACGGTTGCAATGACGCTGCGCGTCGCCGAGACAGCCAGGGCAAAGCAGAGTGCACCAAGCAGCTTGGCGCGCGGGTCCAGCCGGTGGATGATGGAGTTGGCAGGAATGTACTGGCCAATGGTGACGTCGCGCAGGAACTCGAATTCACTCATGCTGCGCCCAGCCCTTCGCCGTCTGCGCTCTGAGCCAGCAGGTGCGCCACTGCGTCCTCGGCTTGCGCCAGCGTGTAGATGACCTCATCAGCCGGCAACAATCCCCTGGCCTTGAGCGTCTCGGCAACCTTGGTCACATCTGGCACATCCAGCCCCATCGCACGCAGTTCACTGGCACGGCTGAAGATGGTGGCGGGCGTGCCTTCCATCACCGTACGGCCGTCGGCAATGACGTAGAGGCGGTCGCAGATTTCGGCCAGTTCCTCCATGTTGTGCGAAATCATAACCAGCGTAATGCCTTGGCCGCGCAGATCAAGCAGGCGGCACATCAACTGGCCGCGCGCCTGCGGATCAAGGCCAGCCGTCGGCTCATCCAGCACGAGTATCCGAGGCTCCAGCGCCAGTACGCCGGCAATCGCCACACGACGCATCTGGCCGCCGCTCAACCCGAAGGTAATGCGGTCCTTGAACTCGGCAAAAGGCAACCCCACGGCTTCCATGGCGCGCTGCACGCGCATGCGCACCTCTGCACGGCTGAGGCCTTGCTTGCGCGGGCCATAGGCCACGTCGTCGCCGACGTATTGCTCGAACAGCTGAGCCTCGGGCATCTGGAAGACCAGCCCCACCTGGCGGCGCACGGCGCGGATGTCTACCTGCGAGTCCGCCAAATCTTGCCCCAGGACGATGGCCTTTCCCTCGTGTGCACGCAACAGCCCGTTGAAATGCTGGATCGCCGTGGATTTGCCGGAGCCTGTATGCCCCAACACGCCGACGATCTCGCCTGGATAGACATCGATGTTGATATCGCTGACCGCCATCACTGCGAGCGGCGTGTCGCGCATGTAGTAGTGGGCGACATGTTGCAGCGAAAGCAGGGGTGGGTGGGTGGGGGCAAGAGCGTGCAAATCTGGCGGCGTCGCTTTCTCCACGGCCGGCTGAGCGACGCTGGCACTGGCTGCTGGCCGCTGGCTGGCGGCGGTTGACACCTGATTTTCGTCGCCATTCTGCCCATCACAATAATGCACCACTGCTTCCGCCACTTCCTCGGGCGTCAGCAGATCAGCCGGAAAGCCCGCGAACTGCCGGTGCAGGGCCAGAGCCAGTTCGCTGACGTGCGGCACATCCAGGCTCAGCTCACGCAGGCGCTCGATCTGCTGAAAAACCTCACGCGGCGGACCCTGGAGCGCAATCTGCCCTCTCTCCAGGATAATGACGCGGTCGGCCTCGATAGCCTCGCGCATGAAGTGTGTAACGGCAATGAGCGTGACACCGCGCTCCTTGTTGAGCCGCCGGGCGATGTCGAGCACCTCCTGGCGCCCCCGCGGGTCGAGCATGGCCGTGGCCTCGTCGAGAACCAGCACTTCCGGCTCCATGGCCAGCACGCCAGCAATGCAGATGCGCTGCTTCTGCCCCCCCGACAGCAGATGGGGGGCGCGAAAACGGAACGGCTGCATCTCGACCCGCGCCAGCGACCAATCGACGCGGCGTGCAATCTCCGTGCGCGATAAGCCGAGATTTTCCGGTCCGAAGGCCACGTCTTCCTCGACGATCGTCGCCACAATCTGGTTGTCGGGATGCTGGAAGACCATCCCCACCGTGCGCCGGATATCACGCACCTGCCCACGGTTCAGCGTGTCCCACCCCTTGACCCACACCTTGCCGTCCGTTGGCGCAAGCAGCGCGTTGAAGTGCTTGGCCAGCGTCGACTTGCCAGACCCATTGTGCCCCAGGATCACCACATACTCGCCAGCCTCGATGGCCAGATCCACCCCGCACAACGCCGGCACCGGGTTCTTTGCCTCGCTCTGGTAGGTGTGGTACAGCTTCTCAACACGGACAATGGGTGGCATATGCAAGAGCAGCCAGATGACAAGGTGAAGGGGTGCCAAGACGACCAGATAAAGGGGCGAGCCATCCTCACCTTGTCATCCCCCTCATCCCCTAATCCGTCAATAAAATCATGTCATTGCGATGGACGGCCACATCCCCATAGGTGTAGCCAAGACGCGCTTCGATGTCGTCCGAACGGCAACCGGCGATCCTGCGCAGGTCAGCACCTGTGTAGCC
>CAIRNL010000642.1 GCA_903879975.1 uncultured Chloroflexota bacterium
AGCCGGCCTGTTTGGCGTGGCACCAGGCACGAACAGCAAGTCCAACCCTAACGCCATGGCCTCTGTGACGGCCAACACGATCTTCACCAACGTGGCGCTCACCGACGATGGCGACGTGTGGTGGGAAGGTATGACCGACAAAGCGCCAGCGCACGCCATCGACTGGCAGGGCAACGACTGGGCAGCGGAGAGCGGGCGCAAGGCTGCCCATCCCAACGCGCGCTTCACGGCACCGATCAGCCAATGCCCGTCCGCCGATTCTGCCTACGACGACCCAAACGGCGTTCCGATCTCCGCCTTCATCTTCGGTGGGCGGCGCAGCACGGTGGTGCCGCTGATCTGCCAGTCCTTCAACTGGGCGTTTGGCGTCTACAGCGCGGCCACCATGGGGTCTGAGATGACGGCGGCGGCATTTGGCAAGGTCGGTGAAGTACGCCGCGATCCCTTCGCCATGCTGCCCTTCTGCGGCTACCACATCGGCGACTACTTCAACCACTGGCTGGACTTTGGGCGGCACATCCCGAACCCGCCGCGCATCTTCAACGTCAACTGGTTCCGGCGTGACGATGAGGGCAACTTTCTATGGCCGGGCTTTGGTGAGAACATGCGTGTACTCAAGTGGATCGTCGAGCGCGTACGCGGCAAGAGCCTGGGTGTCGAATGCCCGCTGGGCTGGGTTCCACGCTACGAGCACCTGGACTGGCGTGGCATGGAGGATTTCAGCAAGCACGACTTCGAGGCCATCATGAGCATCGATCGCGACGAGTGGATGCGAGAGATTGCGTCGCACGACGACCTCTTCTTCAAGCTCTATGATCGCCTGCCCAAGGAAATGACCTTTATCCGCGAGTTGCTCCTCTCCGGTCTGTGGCGCTCACCCGAGCACTGGAGTCTGAGCGAAATCGAGTTCTTCGACGACGTCGGTTGAGATTCAGCAGGCACTGAGCCCTGTCCTTTTTTGCCAGACACCAGGCGCCCGGTCTCCAGCGGCCGGGCGTCTTCATGCGCAGCATCTGGCCCAGCACTGCGTTCCGGCCCTCCGCCTTTGGGTGCGTTGTGTGTTGCAGATCACACCCATTCTGCGCTAGTCTTCTGATCGAGAGTCGACACGCCTGCGGCGGCAGGATAGAGAAAAGGCAAGAACATGAGCAACGTAGAGAGCAAGAAACGCATCGGCGTATTTACCAGCGGCGGTGATTCGCAGGGCATGAATGCGGCGGTGCGCGCGGTTGTGCGCGCCGGGATCAATGCCGGCGTCGAGGTCTACGCCATCCACGAAGGCTACAAAGGCATGGTCGCAGGCGACCAGTACATTCGGCCCCTCGCCTGGTCTGACGTGGGCGGCATCCTACAGCAGGGTGGCACCATCATCGGCTCGGCGCGCTCGCAGGAGTTCCGCACGCGCGAGGGCAGACGCAAAGCTGCCTACCATCTCATCGAGCATGGCATCGATGCGCTGGTCGCCATCGGCGGCGATGGCAGCCTGACAGGCGCCAACCTCTTCCGCCAGGAGTGGCCGGAACTGCTGGCCGAGTTGGTGGCGGAGGGGAGGCTGGCCTTGGGGGTGGCAGCAGCGCACCCCAATCTGGCGATTGTCGGGCTTGTCGGCTCGATCGACAACGACATGTTCGGCACCGATATGACGATTGGCGCAGACACAGCGTTACATCGCATCGTGGAGGCGCTCGACGCCATCGCCTCCACTGCAGCGAGCCATCAGCGTTCCTTCGTCGTCGAAGTGATGGGGCGCCATGCCGGCTACCTGGCGCTCATGAGCGCGCTCGCTACAGGTGCAGACTACGTCTTCATCCCCGAGAGTCCGCCGCCCGACGGCTGGGAAGAGGAGATGTGCGCCACGATTCGCGCCGGTCGCGAGCGCGGGCGGCGCCACAACACTGTCATCGTGGCCGAGGGCGCCATCAATCGCCACGGCGATCCCATCGAGAGCGAGTATGTCAAACAGGTGCTCACGGAGCGTCTGGGGGAGGACACGCGCGTCACGCTGCTGGGCCACGTTCAGCGCGGTGGTTCGCCCAGCGCGTTCGACCGCAACATGAGCACCATGCTTGGCGCAGCGGCGGTCGAATATATCGCGGCCGCCCCACCGGACGATGAACCGCAGCTCTTTGGGATTCGCGACAACGAAGTGATGCATTCGCCGCTCATGGAGAATGTCCACAAGACACAGATGGTGGCCCAGTTGATTGCGGCGGGCACCTATGACGAAGCCATGGCCATGCGCGGCCGCAGTTTCGTCGAATCCTACGAGATTCTGCACACGCTCGTGCAAGCGCAGCCGCGGCCTGCCAACCCACAGCGGAGCGGACAACGGCTCGCCGTCATGCACCTGGGTGGTCCTGCGCCGGGCATGAATGCAGCGGTGCGCACGGCTGTGCGCCTCGGGCTGGATCGGGGCCACACCATGCTGGCAATACGCAACGGACTGGTGGGACTGCTCAAAGGCACTGTCGAGGAGATGAACTGGATGAGCGTGCACGGCTGGGTCGCGCGCGGCGGTGCCGAGTTGGGTACGAGCCGCCATTCCGCCACATCCGCCGACTTCCCACGTATTGCCGAAGTTCTGGCCGAACATCGCATCGACGGCCTAATGCTCATTGGCGGCTGGATCAGCTACGAGTTCGCCTACCAGCTTGCCAGCCATGCACATGAGTATCCTGCCTTTGCCATGCCCGTCGTCTGCGTCCCGGCGTCGATCAACAACGACCTGCCCGGCACCGAGATTTCCGTCGGCGCCGACACTGCCCTCAACACCATCGTCGAGGATGTGGACAAGATCAAGGAGTCGGCTGTGGCGTCGCAGCGTTGCTACGTGGTTGAAGTCATGGGGCATGACTGTGGCTATCTGGCGCTCATGAGTGGCCTCGCCTCGGGTGCCGAACGAGTCTACCTGCCTGAGGAGGGCATCACACTCGACGACCTGCGCCACGACGTACGCGAAATGGTGGATGGCTTCCGCCACGGCAAGCGACTTGGCCTGATCGTGCGCAGCGAACACGCCGATCCCTACTACACGACGCCATTCCTGGTCTCGCTCTATGAAAAGGAAGGCGGCGATCTTTTCGACGCGCGGCCATCGATTCTCGGCCACACGCAGCAGGGTGGCCGGCCGTCCCCCTTCGACCGCATCCAGGCCAACCGGCTGGCCGCCGTGGCGCTGGAACGGCTCGTCACCCTTGTGGAGAGCGGCATCCATGACTCGATTGCGATTGGCCGCGAGAACGGCAAGCTGAAATTTACCGATCTGCGCGACATGCCGGCCATGGTGGAGCCGGATTTGCACCGCCCCAAGGTACAGCGCTGGATGGCGCTACGCGGTCTATCGCGCAAGATGGCCGAGTGTCGGCCACCACACCGGAGTGGGCGTTGAACGGCTCCACACTGACTATCGAGACGCAGCAACAGACAGATAGAGCCATGACGCACCCAACAGTCCGCCTCATCGCCATCGACGTGGATGGCACGCTACTGGACTCGGCACACACACTCAGCCCTGGCAACCGCCAGGCACTGCAGGCTGCGCTGGCTGCAGGGTGCCACGTCACCCTGGCCACCGGACGGCAGTACACGTACATTGCCCCGCTGGTCACTGAGCTAGGGCTACACAGCCCCCAGATCACGTCGAGCGGCGCCGTCATCACGCTGCCGGCCAGCGGTGAGATGCTCTACGCGGACCGCATTGCGCGCGAGGTGGCGGCGCAGGCCATCCAGTTGGGCGAACAGCTGGGCATTACGCTGGTGGTCATACAGAACGGCAAGAGCTTTGCGCGCGCCATCAACGCTGACATCGAGCACATGCTGACCTACGGCGACCCGCAGCCGCACGTCGTGCCGGATTTGACGGCGACGCTGCATCTGCCGCCAACCAACATCAAGGCCATCGCTTACCGCCGGGACGATCTCTACGCCAGGGCTGAAGTTGAATTTCAGCGGGATCTGGGTGCGCAGCTCAACATTTTCCGCTCGGTGCCCTACTACCTGGAGTTCTCGGCCAAGAGCGTTTCCAAGGGGACAGCGCTGCGCCGCGTGGCCGAGCGGCTCGGCATCGAGCAGGCAGCGATCCTCGCCATCGGGGACGGCAACAACGACCTTGCCATGTTCGAGGTGGCCGGTACAGCGGTGGCTATGGGCAATGCCAGCGACGCTGTCAAGGCATGTGCGGACGCAGTGACAGGACATTGTGATGCAGATGGCGTGGCACAGGCTCTTGAGCGCTTTGTGCTGCGCAGCGAATAACCGCAGACGACGTTTTTCATGGGAGGTTACGATGGGCGAAAGACGCCTGCACGAGCCAGTCAGGCCCGTGGCATTGATTATCATGGATGGCTGGGGCATCCGCGAGATGACCGAAGCCAACGCCGTAGCACTGGGACAGACGCCCAACTACGACTCTTGGGAGCGCACGCGCGAGCGCTGTGTGCTCGATGCATCAGGCATGGCTGTGGGGCTGCCCGAGGGGCAGATGGGTAACTCCGAAGTCGGCCATCTCAACCTGGGCGCAGGCCGCATCGTCTACCAGGACTTCACGCGCATTAACATAGCCATTGAGGATGGCTCTCTGGCGCGCAACGACGTCGCAGCGGCAGCGCTGGAGGGTGTCAAGCGGCGCGGGAGCAAGCTGCATCTCATTGGCCTCTTCAGCGACGGGGGCGTGCACAGCCACATCAATCATCTCTTCGCCCTGATCGATATTGCCAATGCGGCAGGTGTCACGCCCGTGCTGCATCTCATCACCGACGGTCGCGATACGCCGCCCGAGAGCGGCCTGTCCTTTGCGCGCACGCTGGAAGAGAAGTTAAAAAAAAGTCGGGCGATCGTTGCGTCAGTCTGTGGGCGCTACTACACGATGGATCGCGACCGCCGGTGGCAGCGCACCGAGCTTGGCTACCGGGTCATCGCCGAGCACCAGGGCGCCGAGGGGCGCACGGCATCCTCAGCGGTAGCAGCGCTGGAGCGATCCTATGCTGACGGCGTGACCGACGAATTCGTCCTGCCCGTCGCCATCGACACCGGCGACGCCGACGGCACGGTCCAAGCTGGCGACTGCCTGCTCTTCTACAACTTCCGTGCCGACCGTGCCCGCCAGATCAGCGCAGCCTTTGCCTTTGCCGATTTCGGCGGCTTTGCGCGCGCTTTCGTCCCCGACCTTGAGCTGCTGACCATGACCCGCTACGACGACAAACTGCCGGCTCATGTCATCTTCCCGGACGTGGAACTGCGCAATCCACTGGCCGAGGTGCTGAGCCAGGCCGGGCGCAGGCAATTTCACGCTGCCGAGACCGAGAAGTATCCGCACGTGACCTACTTCTTCAACGGCGGCAACGAGACCCCGGTCGCCGGCGAGGCACGCCATTTGGCGCCATCCCCCAAGGTAGCCACCTATGACCTGCAGCCCGAGATGAGCGCCTATCCGCTCACCGAGGCGGTGCTGGCGCGCATCCACGAGCACGACGACGACTTCATCCTCGTCAATTTCGCCAACCCTGACATGGTGGGGCATACGGGCGTGCTGGCTGCGGCGATCAAGGCTGTGGAGACGGTGGATGAGTGCGCCGGCCAGGTGGTCGAGGCGATCGTCGCCAAGGGCGGCGTCGCCATCGTCACGGCCGACCACGGCAACTGCGAGCGCATGCGCGACCTCGTCACTGGAGAGCCGCATACCTACCACACTACACAGCCGGTGGCCTGCTTCGTCATCGGCGACGGCTACTATGCGCTGCGCCCGCGCGGC
>CAIRNL010000643.1 GCA_903879975.1 uncultured Chloroflexota bacterium
GACGTGTCGCTGCGTTTCGATCCCAATGCGCTGTCCCATCTCGTACCACTCATGCAGTCCGTGGCTGATACCGAAGGCTGCCATGTACGGGATGGCGCGCGCAAAGCGCAGCCGGGACGTCTGACGGCTCGTCATGGCGAGCGCCAGCCCCATGCTAAAGAAGGCCAGCCCGTAGCAGAAATAGACAGCGATCATGTTGCGAACGAGAAACGCAGAGATCTCATTCATGGCTGTTCCATCCCATTCCCAGGGGCGGTTCAGATAGCCGGCGCTGTGCGCCCCATCAGCACAATGCTCTCCATGGTCATGACCAACTCGTCGGCCTGATTGGTCACCTCTGTCAGTGACTTGATGCTGCCGCGGTCCGGCTTGCTCTGCGAGGGCCGCTTTTCCAGCACACGAATGCGCGCAGTCAGCGTGTCGCCCGGCCGCACGGGGCGTAGCCAGCGGATCTGCTCCACGCCCGGCGATCCCATGCTGGCGGCTTGGCTGAGAAAAGCGTCCACGAGCAGGCGCATGGTCAGCGCGCAGGTGTGCCACCCGCTGGCGATGATGCCGCCGAAGATCGATCTCTCCGCCGCAGCCGGGTCGATGTGGAAGGGTTGCGGGTCGAAGTCGCTCGCAAAGGCGATGATCTCGGCTTCCGTGACCTGACAGCTGCCCAGGTCGAGCACGTCGCCCGGTGCCAGCGTGTCAAAAGTGTGTCGGACTGGTGGCATAGTATTGGCTCTTTCGAACTTTGCACAGTGAATTGATTGCCCTTCCAGTGTATACCATGAGGCGCCAACAGCAACGATCTGGGAAGGGATCGGCTATGGTATACTGTTACGTGCTGCGGCAGCTGGAAGAATTGCTTCAACGCCGAAATTCAGGCACTGGCCGCCACCATTGAACAGCGCAGAATCGATTTGGGCAAGACTTCAGGATTTGAAAAGATGTATGCGCGGGTCACCCGTCACTACTTTGGCGGCATGGCGCGCCATTTGGCAGAACTGCGCCCCTTTCTAAAACCTGGCGCCTATTTGGGGTACGTCGTTGGCGACCAAGCGTCCTTTTTTCAGGTGCTTATCCAAACCGGTAGGTTATTGGCCGATATTGCGACGGATCTAGGCTATGAAGCTGTCGGCATTGACTTGTTTCGCACGCGGCTGGCGACTGCCACAAAGCAGCAGATACGCGAAGAGGTAGTTGTATTGCGTTGGCCAGGTCCATCGATTCCTCTTTGATCGCGCTCTTTGCGTTTGAACAGACAGACAATGGGGTGCGCATGACGGCAGAACGACACTATCGGCTTGTCGAATCCGCCAATCTTGAGCTAGACGAGCTGGCGTTATATCAGACGCGACCCGAATGAGACAGGGAATCCGATGGGACCCCTCCACGGCCTGAAAGTCATCGAATTTGCCGGCATCGGCCCCGGCCCTTTCGCCGCCATGCTCTTTGCCGACATGGGCGCTGAGGTCATACGCATCGAGCGCAGATCGGCCGCGCGGCGCCCGCTGAGCCTGCTCACCCTGGGGCCGCTCGACGTGACTGGCCGCGGGCGCCGCGCGGTGGGGCTGGATATCAAGCGCCCGGAAGGTCGCGACGCTGCGCTGCGCCTGCTCGACCAGGCCGATGCACTCATCGAGGGGTTCCGTCCTGGAGTCATGGAGCGGCTGGGGCTGGGGCCGGACATTTGCCTGGCGCGCAATGCGAAGCTCGTCTATGGCCGGATGACCGGCTGGGGGCAGGAGGGCCCGCTGGCCCACGCAGCTGGCCACGATATCACCTATATTGCGCTCAGCGGCGCGCTGCATGCCATCGGCACGCCCGAACAGCCGCTGCCGCCCCTCAACCTGGTGGGCGATTTCGGGGGCGGTGCCATGATGCTGGCCTGGGGCATGCTGGCCGCTCTGTGGGAGACCCAGCGCTCGGGCCAGGGACAGGTGGTCGATGCGGCGATGGCCGATGGCGCCGCCTACCTCATGGCTATGCTGTACGGCGTCAAGGCAGCCGGACTGTGGAGCCAACAGCGCGGCGCCAATCTGCTCGACGGGGGGGCCTCTTTTTACGCTACCTACGCATGCCGCGACGGCAAGTTCGTCGCCATCGGTCCCATCGAGCCACACTTCTACGCCGAATTCCTGGCGCGCGCGGGTATCGATGACCCCGACCTGGCCAGCCACCACGACCCATCAGCGTGGCCCCAGCAGCGGGCGAAACTGGCCACTATCTTCCACACGCGCACGCGCGCTGAGTGGTGCGCGCTTCTCGAAGGCACCGACGCCTGCGTCGCCCCGGTGCTCGACATGGATGAAGCGCCCGACCACCCGCACAACCGCGCGCGCAACACCTTTGTCACGGTCGACGACGTGATCCAGCCCGCGCCCGCGCCCCGCCTGAGCCGCACACCTGCCGCCATCCAGGCACCACCGCCCCTGCCCGGCGCCGATACC
>CAIRNL010000644.1 GCA_903879975.1 uncultured Chloroflexota bacterium
ACTGCGTAGCGAATGCCGCGTTCCTCGGCATACTTGAACTGTTTGCCGTAGCGGTCGTTGTCCGGGTAGACGTCGACGCGCAGGCCGGCGACGCGCAGACGGTGCGCCAGGGCCAGGCTGGCCGCTACGCTGCTCTCGTCGAACAGGGTGACAAGCACCTGCGGCTGGGTCATGAGCCGCACCGGGAACATGCCTCGCTCTTCCATGATCAGGATGATGCGTTCGAGTCCCAGGCTGAAACCGCACGCCGGGATCGTCTGCCCGCTGAACATGCCGATGAGATCGTCGTAGCGCCCGCCGCCACCGCCGGACCCGCTGAGGCCGGGAAACTCGATCTCGAAGATCGGGCCGGTGTAGTAGCTGAGGCCGCGCGCCAGGTACGGGTCGACGCGCAGGTGCTCAGCCGCCGGGCCGCCGGCGCTCAACATCAGAACCTGCTTGAGTTCGGCCACACCGCGGCTGCCGAGTGCAGAGCTCTCCAGCAGGTCGCCGAGCCAGGCGACCGTTTCGCCGTTCTCAGCCGGCGCAGCGGCCATCGATGTCAGCAGGCTCTCCGCCGCCGCCGCTGGAATCCCACGTGCGTCCAGCTCTTTGCGCACGCCGTCCAGGCCGATCTTATCGAGCTTGTCGATGGCGACGAGCGCGGCACCTTCCAGGTCGTGCGGCACGCCGGCCACCTCCATCAGCCCGCGCAGGATCATGCGATGGTTGATGCGGATAGTAAACCCTTCCCGGCTCACAAAACCCAATGCCTGCAAGACTTCGGCGCCGGCTGCAATGACTTCCGTTTCCACGGTGGGGCTGGTCGAGCCGACGATATCGACGTCGCACTGAAAGAACTCGCGGTAACGTCCCTTAGCCGGCCGGTCGGCGCGGTAAACGGGCTGTATCTGGTAGCGTTTGAAGTAGCGCGGCAGCTTGCTGCGGTACTCGGCGACGACGCGCGCCAGCGGCACGGTCAAGTCATAGCGCATGCCGGCGTCACTGACGCTGTTCTCCGTGGGATCGTCGGCCAGAGCGCGTTCCAGTTTTTCGCCGCGTTTGAGCACGCGGAATATCAACTGATCGCCTTCGTCGCCGTACTTGCCGAGCAGTGTCGTCAACCGCTCCAGGGTCGGTGTCTCCAGCGGTTCGAATCCATAGCGTTGGTAGACGCGTTTGACGGTTTCGATGACATAGTCGCGCTGCAGGACATCCAGCGGCAGGAAATCGCGCATGCCGCTCAGCGGCTCGGTGTTCGTCTTGGTCATATAGTTCTCAAATCGTTCGAATGGTTATGCTTGATGAAGTCCCTATGCCAGTACGTACTCCGGCTCCGCATACTCCATGCCGAATGCCTCGGCCACACCTTCGTACGTGATGTGCCCCTGGTACGTATTCAATCCCAGCCGCAGTGCTGGATTCTTGCGCGCAGCACCGAGCCCGTCGTTGGCGAGTTGTAGCACGTACGGCATCGTCTGGTTGTTGAGCGCAAAGGTGCTCGTGCGCGGCACGGCCCCTGGCATGTTGGCGACACAGTAGTGCAGCACGCCGTCGACAACGTAGGTCGGGTTGCTGTGCGTGGTCGGCCGTGTCGTCTCGATGCAGCCGCCCTGGTCTACCGCCACGTCGACGATGACCGCACCTTCGCGCATGCGCGAGATCAGGGCACGCGTCACCAGGTGCGGCGCACGCCCGCCAGGAATGAGGACGGCGCCGATGACCAGATCGGCGTTGAGGACGATCTCCTCGATGTTGTACTCGTTGCTGGTGCGCGTGCGCAGCCGGCCATGGTAGATATCGTCCAGATAAGTCAGCCGGTCATGGTTGATGTCGAGTACGGTGACGTGTGCGCCCATGCCGACGGCAATCTTGACGGCGTTACTGCCTACGCTGCCGCCGCCGAGGACGGCTACGTTTGCCGGCGCCACACCGGGCACGCCACCCATCAGAATGCCTCGGCCACCCAGCGGTTTCTCCAGATAGAAGGCACCCACCTGCGACGCCATGCGCCCGGCGACTTCGCTCATGGGTTGAAGGAGCGGCAGTTTGCCGTCAGCCGTCTGCACCGTCTCATAGGCGATAGCCGTGACCTTATTTTCGACCAGCGCGTGGGTCAGGCGGCGATCGGCGGCCAGGTGCAGATAGGTGAAGAGCAGCAGGTTGGGTCGCAAGTAACGATACTCGGCTTCGATCGGCTCCTTCACCTTGACCACCATCTGAGCCGCCCATGCATCAGCCGAGTCCACAACGATATCAGCGCCTGCAGCGCGGTATTCTTCGTCCTGGATCGAACTACCCAGCCCAGCGCCACTCTCGACCAGCACACGGTGGCTGCGGCGAGTCAGCGCCTGCACAGCGCCTGCGGTGAGACCGACGCGGCTCTCGTTATCCTTGATTTCCTTGGGCAGGCCGATCAACATGGTGGCTACCTCCTTGGGTGGTAAGGCGAATATACGGTTCTGATAGCGGACAGACCGCTGGGGCACCTGTGCGCTGCCCGCCCCTTCCATCTACGCCAGTGTAGCAGCTAGAAGACATCTCTGCCAAGCGGGAGCGCGGAAAATATTTAACCGGCTGTGCCTCTGCGCCACAGCGCAGGGGCCGGCAAGGCTTATGCCTGGGAGCGATTGAGCGGGGGCGCGCCTGCTGCCTCAATCCCCCTTGCTGCCGGATTCCTTGCCAAAGTCGGCGATCCGGTAGAAAATAGATACATGACACGAGCAGAGGATACGACAAAGGCACCACGCAGGACGGACAGCCAGCCAGGAATGTGGGCGAGCGTGTGGACGGCGGCCGGCATGACATGGCGGCGCCTGTGGTGCCGTGTCGCAAACGGTCGTCGCTGGCTCTTGCGTCGCCGTGTGCCCGACTATGTGGCACTCACCGTCGACGGTGGCCTGCTGGAGCGCGACCCGGCCATACCCTGGTATTATGACTATCTACCGGGCTATCAGGCGCCGCAGTCGCTGGAAGGGCTGGAACACAAGCTCCTGCGCATCGCTGTGGATCCGGACATCCGGGGCATCATTCTGTTGTTCAAAGGCGCGACGCTCAGCTTGGCCCAGGCGCAGAGCATCACGGCGATTTTCGACCGTTTTCGGCACCGATCGCGTGCGTTACACGGCGCGGATGCGGGCAAGCGCGTGGTTGTCTTCGTTGAGCAGGCGAACACCGGTGCACTGGTTGCCGCCAGTGCGGCCGACCTGCT
>CAIRNL010000645.1 GCA_903879975.1 uncultured Chloroflexota bacterium
AGAAGCGGTTGCGTAGGATGATCGCAGTCGCATTGACCGTAAGTAATAGAAAGAGCAATACGAGAATACCGGCGGCGGCCAGCCGTTGGAATTCTTCTTGCGGGCGTGAAGTCCACTGATAGATTTGGACGGGCAAGGTCGTAAATTTGGCAAACGGGCTGTCAGGGTTCACCACGATGAAGGTAGAGACGCCGACCACAATCAGCGGCGCAGTCTCGCCGAAGGCGCGCGATACGGAAAGAATCACACCGGTCAAGATGCCCGGCAGGGAATAGGGCAGCACGTGGCTCCACACGGTTTGCCACCGGGTCGCGCCAAGCCCGTACGCACCCTCTCGTAAGGTCTTCGGCACGGCACGGATCGCCTCGCGCGCATTGATGATGACCAACGGCAAGATCAGCAGCCCAACTGTCAGACCAGCCGACAATATCGTGCGCCCATTTGCGGTGCTGGGGTCGGCTACGCCAAAGACGATGCCGCTGGTGATTTGCCCGAAGAAGCGCACGAAGAGTGCTAGGCCGAGCATACCGTAAATGATCGACGGAACACCAGCCAGATTGTTGATGTTTGTCTCGATCAGACCGTCCAACTTGCTGCCTTTGGAGAATTCCTCCAGATAGGTGGCAGCCCCTACCCCCAGCGGCACCGACACCAGGAAGGCGATCAGGGTGACCCATAGCGAGCCAAGGATAGCGGTCAATACACCCGCTGTGGCTGGATTCGAAGACTGCGGGGAGGTGAAAAAATCGCCCGTCACCCAGCTGCGAAATTCCAGCACAGCATTCGGGATCGATGCCACCTCGACCTCAATGGCGGCACGCTGAAAGATCGATTCCACGAATGACCAACTCTCCACGATCTCCGGACGTACCACTTCGGCGATGAGCAGTTCCTGAATCTCTGCACGGGTGCGCGCTTCCAGAGTCCCCTCAGCGTTGAGCGCACGCAGACGCCCAGCCGAAACATTGGTTGTTAGAAGAGCCAACAGGTCATCCCTCGGCAAGTCGTCCAGGCTGTCGCCAAAAACGCCGGCAACAAAGAAGTCGAGTGTGCCGCTCTCGGCACCGGGAATGAAGCGCAAGATCGGCGCGTCAGGCCAACTCGGGTCGATCTCCGACCAGCGCTCAGCACTAAGGAAAATCTGGCGCAACTGTTCACGGGTGACGCCAGTCAAGAATTCGTTTTGGCCGCTCACCACGATGGAGAGCGCATCAGAACCCACAGTAAAAGCCAGCGGCTCGACACGATTGTTGTTGCAGCGAGCTATATCGGGACGTTCCATGGCACGGCTGGCCGCAGCAATGTCAATGTCGCCTGTACGACAAAGTCGCTCAAAGCCCGCCAATGTGCCGCCACCTTCGATCCGGATCTCGCCCGTAAAGACGGTCTCCGCCTGAAAACGCTCGACGATGCGCTCTGTGATCGGCTGAACAGTCGAACTGCCCGCCACCCGAATGGTGCCGCTGACCGATGTCGATGCATTCAAGGCCGCCTGCCCCGTGACGCGCTCCCATAGTTCACGCCCATCGGCTAGCTGTGCCGCGCTCGCTGGAAAATATCCCACTTCTGCAGCAACGGCAGCGGCATTGCGCAGGTAGAAATCGAGAAAGGCAGCAACTTGCGCGCCCTGCTGTAGAATCCGCTGTGAGGAGTAGAGAAAGAGCGGCCTGGCCAGCAAATACTCGCCCCCAGCGACACTTTCGGCGCTCGGCACCACGCCGTCGACGGCGAGCGGACGCAGTGTGCCGGCTCGCTCCTGATAGTAGGCGTAGCCGAAGAAGCCAATGGCAGCAGGGCGCTCGGCAATCCCATCCGCCAATACTTCATCCTCTTCACTGGTCAATGTGCGAGGCATCGCCAATATCTGATTTTTGTAGTACTCGTCGATTAACGTCTCCGGGTCGACGCGATTCTGGATGGCAACATAGCCAAACGCATTGTTGGCTACATCCACCGCCAACACCGCCAGAATGACGATACCCAGGACTGTTGCCAGTAGAAAGATCGTGCGAAAAAAGGTACCCGTCCGCCGCCGCCTGCGCACGAAGGCAGTATAGTTGTCGCCCTGTGGGAAGACGCTGTTTTCACGCCGCTTGACAGCCATGATCTAGTATTCCTCCCGAAAGCGCCTGATGATCCAGCGGCTGATCAGGTTCAAGATCAGCGTCATGAAAAACAACATCAGACCAATGGCGAAAATGCTGTCGTAATCCAGCGAATCATAGCTCAGGTCGCCGCCGCTGATACGCACCATGTGACCGGTCATCGTCTCGGCAGCTTTGAAAGGGTTCAGAAAGTTCAGCCCTCCCAGCGCCTGGCCCCAACTGGCGAAATTACGCGGCCCAGCCCCGGCAGCAATTGCCACAACCATCGTCTCGCCCACTGCACGCGACATTCCTACGATCACGGCAGCAGCAATGCCGGACACTGCGGCGGGGAACACAATCTTGACAGCGGTCTCCAGGCGAGTAGCGCCCAGCGCATAGGCACCCTCGCGCAGTGCACGTGGCACAGCACTCAGCGCATCCTCACTCATTGAGCTGATCAGCGGGATGATCAGGATCCCGATCACGATGCCTGCCGCAGCGACGTTGAAGACTTCTACGGTGTCTCGCCCCCAGATTCGCTGCAAGACCGGCGTCATAAAGTTGAGGGCAAAGTAGCCAAAGACTACGGTCGGTACACCAGCTAGAATTTCCAACACCGGCTTCAGGATGCCGCGCGCTCGCGGAGACGCATACTCGCTCAGGTAGATGGCAATCATCAGCCCAAGCGGCACTGCCACTGTCAGCCCAATCACGCTGGTCAGTAATGTGGCATTGACGAGTGGAAAGATGCCAAACTTGAGAATTTGCGGCTGCCAAACCGTACCCGTGAAGAACTCCGTCAAGGTCACTTCAGGGAGTCGGAAAAAGGCCAGGGCGTCGAACAGCAACACCACGACGATCCCCAACGTGATTAAGATCGAGATTACGCCCGTGAGCCACAAACTGAACTGAATCAGGCTTTCTCCCCAACGGCGTCGCGGACGCAGATCGATCTCCGGCGAGCCGACAGTCCGTATCGTTGCGGGCGTATCGCTGACTTCGCGTTGCATGAACATGTCCTTTGTGACAAGCCGTGGGAAGGAACTACGGCGACAGTCATCGCCATATTCCTTCCCACTACTTGGATCTCATTGCAGACTCGCAGGGAAGTTTACTGCCCCATAGCCCCCAGCCAGTTCTGCTGGCCAG
>CAIRNL010000646.1 GCA_903879975.1 uncultured Chloroflexota bacterium
CGTGGCCCCGCTGCTGGGCGGCGCAGCGTCGTCGATCACCCCGGCAGAGGCGCTGGCGCGCGTCGAGACAGCGTTGCAGCAGTTCGACGCATCGGGCGGCGACCGCACCGCGGAGCGGCTGCGCGTACTCGACAGCGTGCTGGCCGGGCCGACGTTCCAGCAGAGCGAATCGCTGCGCGATCGCCTGCACCGCTGGCTGGTGGAATTCCTGGCGCGCATCTTTCCGACAACCAATGAGCCGGGCACGCCCTCCCCTGCCACTTCGACAGCGATGACAGTCATCGGCTGGGCGATTGTAGCCGGTGCAGCACTTGTTTTGTTCTTGCTGTTGAGTCACTGGCTGCGCACCCTCTTACAGGCCTTTGTGGACGATGCAACGCTGCCTGCAGCAAGCGAAGAGGGTGAGCCGGCCACTGCGGCAGAAGCACGCGCCTCGGCAGGCCGCTCTGCCCAGGCTAGCGACTATCGCGCCGCCGTGCGCCATCTCTATCTGGCCGCGCTGCTCACCTTGCAGGAGCAGCGCATTGCCTCGCGCGATCGCAGCCTGACCAACCGCGAAGTCCTCGCCCGTGTCCCTGCCGAGCACCCTGTACACGCGCATCTCGAACCTATTGTAGAGGTCTTCGACGATGTGTGGTACGGCGTTCACGAACCGGATGACAACACGTTCATGCGCTACCGGGCCGAGGTCGATGCCCTGCAACACCGCGCAACCCAGCCGCTGCGCCCGGGGGAGACGCAATGAGCGCCGATCTGGGTGTCTCAGCACGGCGGTCGATCTGGACACCGTTCACCATTCTACTGCTCTTTGGCATCCTGCTGATCGCTGCGGTGTTGAGCACACCGCCACCGGAACCCATCCCCTACGACCTGAATGCCGCGCATGCGCGGGGCTTGCTGGGGCTGCGCCTGTGGTTGGAGGAACTGGGCTATGACGTGCAGCGCATGGATGGGCTCCGTTTCACCCTGCCGGACGATGCTGTGCTGATCTGGATCTACCCCAACCAGCTTACCTACCTGCCAGGCGAGGCGGCGGCGCTGCGTGCATGGGTCGCATCCGGGCACACCGCTGTCATCGTCGGTCCGGATGCTGGGGATCGTGCCCTGGCCGAAACCTTCGGCGTACGTCTGGCCGGCGAGAGCGCCTTCGATCGCGCGCTGGTGCAGACCCAGCCGCTGATCCCCGACGGCGCAGCCGAGTACGAGCGTGAGTGGTTCATGCCCGCCGCGCTGCTCGACCTGAGCGACGCGCCGCAAGCCGTACCAGTTCTGACCGCAAGCAACAGGGGCACAGTAGCCGCCGTACAGCGTATTGGCAGCGGCACCGTCTGGCATCTGGCGCCAGGCGTCGACCTCACCAATGGCGGACTGCAAGAGTCACGGCAGGGCGACCTGCTGCCGGCGATCCTACGCGGGGTGCCGGACGGGGCGACAGTAGCCTTCGACACCTACCATCTTTTCGGGCTGAGCCGCGCGGGTGAGCGGATTGCCACGCTACAAGATTGGCTCTATCGCACGCCGGGCGGCTGGGCCACGCTCTTTGCCCTGCTGGCCGGTGCTCTCTACTGGGTGCTGCAAGGGCGCCGGCTGGGTCCGCCACTGGTGACTGTCGAGCAAACACGCGGACGGCAGGCAGCCGAGTTTGTGGAAGCCATGGCCAATCTACACCGACGCGCCCGCGAGCAGGCCGGCCTGGTGCGCCATCAGCAGCGGCGGCTCAAATTCGGGCTGGCCAGGCGCTGCGCCCTCAGCCCTGATCTGGCGGACGACCTCTTCCTCGACGCGCTGGCACACAGCGAACCGCCACTGCCGGAGAGCCAGCTGGCGGCTGTGCGCGATCTCCTGCGTGGACTAGCCAGCCAGCCTGGCGAACACCAACTCGTGCAATTGGCGGCGGCCATCGACGATTTGTTACAATCCCCCTGGTAAGAAAGGTACCAGAGAAACAGAGAAACCATGGATTTGCTTGCCCTGAACGAACAAGTACGTGCCGAAGCCGCCAAGGCCATCGTCGGCCAGAATGATGCCTTGACCCAGGTGCTGGTCGCCTTTCTCAGCGGTGGCCACGTGCTGCTGGAGGGCGCGCCTGGCGTGGCCAAGACGCTCATCGCCAAGACGCTGGCACGGCTAGTCGACACCGGCTTTGGCCGCATCCAGTTCACAGCTGACCTCATGCCCAGCGACGTGGTCGGCACGCAGGTCTTTGATCTCAACAAAGCCGAGTTCTACCTGCGCAAGGGGCCAATCTTCACCAATATCGTACTGGCGGACGAGATCAATCGTGCACCGGCCAAGACACAATCTGCGCTCTTGGAAGCCATGGAGGAGCGACAGGTCAGCATCGACGGTACGCAGCATGGGCTGGGCGACCCGTTTATGGTGCTGGCGACGCAGAACCCCATAGAGTACGAGGGCACCTACCCATTGCCCGAGGCGCAGCTGGATCGCTTTCTCTTCAAGGTTGTCGTCGGTTATCCGAATGAGGAGCAGGAAAAGGAGATTCTGCGGCGCTATCACACCGGCTTCGATGCCCACCGCCTGGAGCGCAGCGGCATCCAGCCTGTCATCTCTGCCGCCGATTTACCGGCCATTCGCGCTGCAATCCAAGCCGTCACTGTGGAGGAGGGCATCATGGGCTACATCACCCAGCTTGCCAATGCCACGCGGCGCAGCCCGGATCTGATCCTGGGTGGCAGCCCGCGCGCGACTATTGCCACGCTGCTGACAGCCAAAACCTACGCTGCGCTGCAAGGGCGCCCCTACGTCACACCCGACGACGTCAAGGCCATGCTGCTGCCCATCTACCGCCATCGTCTCATCCTGCGTCCCGAAGCAGAGATCGAGGGTCTCGACGCCGATGCGGTCATGCGCCGCATTATTGCCGGCGTGCCGGCGCCGCGCTGAGACCGGCACCATGGTGAGACCCATTTTCCTGCGCCGGGCAACAGCCGCCGACCAATCTCAGATTATGGCACTTATCCGCACGGTGGGCATCAATCCCATGGGGATCCAATGGTCGCGCTTCATCGTGGCCGACGAGTCCGGGCGCATCGTGGGCAGCGGGCAGATCAAACCGCACAGCGATGGATCACGCGAAGTGGCCTCCATCGCCGTGGCGCCAGAATGTCAGGGCATGGGCATCGGCAGCGCTATCGTGGCAACGTTGGTTGCGATGGAACCCGCTCCCCTCTATCTCTACTGTGCCGACTACAACGAGGGGTACTATAGGCAGTTTGGCTTTCGTGCCCTGGCGCCGGCCGACATGCCACCTTCCCTACGCCGCATCCACGCCATTGCCCATGCGCTCTCCCACGTCCTCACGACAGTGAGCGGGCAGACGCACCGGCTTGTTGTGATGGGGCGCGGGCAGGATCAGGCATAGTACCCTCATGGCAGTTTCCTGCGCTGCCCGTCGTTCGGCTATACTCCACCACAATCTTGCCGAATCCAGTGCCGAAATGCATCGCAACGAATGCGATGCGGCTGTGCCAGCGGACGGCTGCCTGCGGACTCGTGCGCGAACGACGCAAGACAGCGCAGATTGCTAGGCCGGTGCGCTGCGACGGCTGGTCCCGGTCAGCACGGTCGCGGGAGATGAGGCGCGGCGGGAGACCTGTCGCTGCAAGGGAGGAGCGGAACAATCGGTCGTCAGAACTTCATGAGCAAACGTGACCACACCAGGAAATCCAGGGGTGCATATGACCTGCCCCCAGCCAAACGTGAGCCACTCTATGCGCGTATCTATGCCGTTGTTCGGCAGATTCCGCCGGGTCAGGTCGCTACCTACGGCCAGATCGCCGAGATCGTCGGGCAGTGCACGGCGCGCATGGTTGGCTATGCCATGGCCTCCTGCCCAAGCGACGTACCATGGCAGCGCGTCGTCAACGCGCAGGGAAAGATCAGCCCGCGCGCCGATCACTGGGGCGCCGAGGTGCAGCGCCTGCGCCTGCAAGAAGAAGGCATTGA
>CAIRNL010000647.1 GCA_903879975.1 uncultured Chloroflexota bacterium
CCACTGCGAGCCATCCGTCTTGTAATACTGAATGTTGACCAGATTGGAACTGGTCGATAGATTGACGAGCGTAAAGTTGGTGCTCAACTGCTTCGTGGTTGCTGCGCCGGAAGCGACAAGCGATGCGGTCAGGATCAACGTGACCACGATCATCATTGTCAGCGCCGGGCGGCTCATGAGTCTGCGTTTCTGCATTTTGTTGCCTCCGTACATTCTTCTTCGTAGTGATTGTTTTACTGACTTACTTCGTGTGAGCGGAATTTGCCCCAACATCGGACAATCCATACCGCCACGCTGTCAAGGTTACTGCTGGTTCTCAGCATAGCCGAGGAAGTAGCAATACTTCAATACTCCATTCGGTGTATTCTGGGCGCTCCCTCTGGAGTCAATCTGCAAATTCAGTTGCTGCATGATTTGTGCACACGATCTGCCAGCCAGGCGCGCTGTGTGCTCAATCGGTTTCGAGGTCCCGTTTCCGTTGGCGGTAGAGCATTTCTTCTAGAACCTGGCGGTTCAGGGCACTAATGTCAGCAAGAATTCCGAAGAGAATGATCAGAAACCCGATCGTTACCCCAGTCCCCCCAATGACGACCGATTGTATGTGGCGACCCATGAAAGTTTGCCCTGTGACATAAAAAAGCAGAAACCGGCCAATCAGAAAGAAGCCGGCCAGCAGGAAGGGCAACGAGAGGTAGGTGAATGTGCGCATTGGCTCGTACAGCGCATAGATCCGTAATATGGTTGCAGCCTGTTGCCAGATATAGTGCCAATTGCTTTTGACCAGACGGGATGGACGTGTTGGCGGATTGACCCTGATCGGTACGTGGCCGACGCGTAACCCTTTTTTCCCAGCTTGAATGATGGTTTCCAAAGTGTAGCTGAAGCGCGTAAGTACCAACAGACGTAGGGCACACTCGCGGTTCATGGCACGAAAACCACTTGCAGCGTCAGGTATCGAGGTGCCGGATGCCATGCGTACGACCCAGCTACCCATCTTCTGCAGCAGTTTCTTGTTGCCAGTGAAGTGTTCGATGGCCTGTGTCTGCCGATCGCCTACGACGATATCTGCCTGACCAGCCAGGATCGGCCGGATCAGCGCTGGGATTTCCTGTCCAGGGTACTGATGATCGCCGTCCGTGTTGACGACAATATCAGCGCCAGCCTTCAGGCAAGCGTCAAGGCCATCCTGAAAGGATACCGCTATGCCGCGGTTCACGTCATGCTGCACGATGTGGCGGACGCCATACTGCCTGGCGATCTCAGCCGTACCGTCTGTGCTGCCATCATCGATGATCAATACATGAATTTCGCCAATACCCGCGATGCTTGCCGGCAAATCCTGCAAAACTGCTGGCAACGTCTCCGCTTCATTGAAGCAAGGGATTTGGATAAACAATTTTGGCAACTGCATGTGTTCTGCTCGCGCCTCTCCAGCCTCTACAGAAAAGACATCAGGAGACATGCGGTCTATCTTTCTTGCTTCGATCGCCCCAGAGCCATGACGCCGATCGAGTCGCTGCCCAAAGCAGCAACGACAATTCGGCGATGACGATAGCCAAACGCACGACCACAGCGATGAACGAGGCCGCATCCGGAGACATCCCAGTGTTCGCAACGAGCAGATAATTGAGCGTCCACTCGCGTACACCTAGACCGGATGGAACCAGCACGACGAGAAAACCGACTAGCCAAGATGCCGCAAAGATTGGCACTGCCGAAAACGAATTCAACGTGCCGCCGGCGCTGATCGAAAGTGCGACCAACCATGTAGAGAGACCGTGTAAGTACCAAAATCCGCTGTAAATCGCCAATATGGCAAAAAAATAGCGCCATGGCAACGATAGTTTCACGGAGTCACTCGATACTTGTCCAGAGCGTTCCGACATCTTTGGTGGAATGCGCCATGCTGCAATCGCTGCACCGATGCACAGTGCGACGCCAGCCATGCGCAGAAGTGGCGAACTGATCAGGAACATGCCGAAGATCGTCGCTGTCAACACCTGAAAACTGACTTCCAGGGCGGATGCTACACCAGACCTGCGATAGGAAACACCAGCTGATTGGGCAAGCCATTCACTGCGGCTGAGATAGCCCCACACGCTCCCCGGTACGTATCTGGGTAGGAAAGACAGCAGATAGCCCTGGCCAACTTGCGCTGCGGCCAGACGAACACCGGTTGCTTGCATGAGTGCTGCCCACCCAAGTATCAGGCAGAGATAGGCGAGCACATCGACAACGACGGCGGCAATAAGATAGGCTGGCGCAGAGATCGCGCCCGGATGCTCAACAAGAGCCCACAGCGCCTGCCAGAGTTGATAGCCAAAGAGCAGCAGACCGAGGAATAGACCAAGTTGATACAATAATTTGCGCCAGGACATTTAACGTTGTCCGTTCATCGAGTGAACGCCTGGTTTCCTGAGAACCCAGTTGAAGTTTGGTAGCAGGGGGAGGAGCACCTGCCAGGCTGGTTCCGGCATTGCCAGCAACTGTTGGCGCAACCCTGGCGAGTGGATCAGGAAATCCGTTTGCAGCAGCGGACGCGTCACGTCAAGCACCTCAAAGTCAGCGAACAGCCGTCGTAGTCCCCAGATAGTGCGCGAGCGTTCATAGTAGCTTTCACCCAACCCCATCAGTTGTAGATAGGCTCCAGCATATTTTGATGGAAACCAATGTAAAAATGGAAGAAAATAATGTGGCTCAACCGGGAACAGCCAGTTCGGTCCGCTGAAGAAGACGATGCCGCCTGGTGCCAAGACGCGGAATATCTCGGGGAAGAGACGGGTATCATCCGGCACATGCTCGTACACCTGGGCACAGATGACAACGTCGATCGATGCATCCGGCAG
>CAIRNL010000648.1 GCA_903879975.1 uncultured Chloroflexota bacterium
AGCAGCACTTGACCAGCGCCGCACAGCAACACCGGCTTGTAACAGCGGATTGTAGCACATCTGTGCAGCAAACTTCGCAAGAAATCGAGCTTTTTCGGAAAAGCTCGATTTCTGCAGGGCAACCATCCAGCCTCACGCCGTCGCACTGCACGTGACACACCGTGCGCGCGAAATTTCACGGTGTAGCGCAGCGTGCCTGAACGTCAAGACCTTTCAAATCGGGACAATCGCATCCCGAAACAGCATGGTTGGCTGAGGCCGGCCCGCATGTTCGGGTCGTTTGAGGCGGGCCTTTGACATTTTGCGCTTGACGACGCGAGGATTAGTCCGGCAGCGTCGTTTGGGCAGCATGTTCGGCAAAGGGTTCGCCGCTGAGCCGCACTGCCGGAGTTGAATTGCTGTCGCCGTCCAAAACTTTACAAGAGAGTAAGTTGCTTGTACAATTTTCTTTGCCGGCGGCGCAGCACCGTCCTGCGCCCCGGAAACCATCCCCGGCCGGCACTGCCCGCCGCCGGGTCCGCCGCCGCCACCCCGACGGCTTCATCCAGGAGACCTCTATGTCACTGCACGTTCCCCTGATTGGCGCCACCGCCGACGACCTGCTCGCCTGGCTGCCCGAATGCATCGTCCATGCCTGCCGCGCACAGGCACTCTCCTCCCTGCGCCCGCAGCCGAGCGAGCTGATCGCCTGCCACATCCCGGCCGAGCAACTTGATCGCTCTGCCCGCCAGCTGGCGCACTGCTACGTCGGCCTCTACGACGAAGTGCCGAGCCAGGCGCAGCCCTTCGGCGTGCCGCTGCTGCTGCTGGCCGTCGGCCTCTACGACACACCCGCCGCGCCCGGCGAGCTGCACGTCGCTGTCTGGTGCGGGACCGGCTTCCCGCTGACCGCCGCCAAGGTCGCCCGGCTGCTGGCAGAACGCTTCTCCAGCCGGACGGCGACGCCGTCCGGCGTCGTGCCGCCAGCCGCACCCAGGGAGCAGCCGGCCGAGGCGGGCTACCGGCGCGTGCTGGAGGGAGCGGCGCCGCCTGCGCCGCTCACCCGCGCCGAGATCCGGCGCGGCGGCCTGCGCCCTGCCACCCGATGGCTGATCGAACAGCTCGCGCCCCTGCCCGACCCACTCGACCCGGAACCCTTCTACCAGGGCTGGATGGCGCAGTACCGTGCCAGCGAAGGGCGCTACCCGCGCTATTCCGTACGCAGCTTCGACCGTTCGATCGATGCAGCCTTCAAAGAGCTGGGCCGCACCCACCGCGGTTGAGTGTGCGCCCGGAGATCGTCACACTGCATCGCGATGAATACATAGACATCTTTTCGACTGCAGGGATGAGATGTAGAAACCAGGAGTTTCGGGCACCGCCGCTGCCGAGAGGGCGAACTGGCAAACTCCTGGTTTCTACCGACCTTGGCTTGAGGTACCGGTTACTCGGCGGGCTGCTGGGTCAGCGTGAGACCTTCTGTACCCCATACCGACTCGTCGTACTTGACTGCAACGATCTGGTCACCATCGCGCTCAAAGGTGATGCTGGCAGTCTGTTCGTACTCGCGCTCCGGTGTGCCCGTGATCGAGATCGTCAGTGTACCGTCGGCATTCTCTGCCCACGTCCCTACCTCTTCGCCGGGCGGCTGGTCGTTGCGGAAGTCCGTCGACAGGGTCAGGGTGGCGCCGTCGAAGAGCGTCAGAAGGATGACACGGCCAGGGCTATCGGCAGCCGGCAGAACGTCCGACTGGTAGGTTGCAGCGACGGCGGGCGCAACCAGCTCCTCCATCCTCTCCGGTGTGATTTCGTCGAGCCGGAAGAAGACAAACGGGCCGTCGACCAGCCGATCGCCGTCGCGCAGATAGGTGACGGGCGACGGCTCCTCGTACGCCTGCTCCAGTGTGCCGGTCAGGGTGACGGTAATTGAGGTATCGATCTCCTTTGACCAGACGCCCACTTCGGAAACGGCGCCCTTGGTCAGGTAGATGGTGGTTTGCTCGGCGTTGTTGTCGGCATAGAGCGCCAGCACGGCGATGTAGCCCGCCGCGTCGGCCGCCGGGTAGACATTGGTCGCATAGACGCCGGAGGGATCGATGGCCGCTGCCAGGTCTTCGGGTGTGACTTCGGGCCACAGCGCTAGCACGAAGTCGCCGTCGACCAGCGTATCGCCCACGTGCTGATAGGTCACCGTCTGCAACTCATCGTACACCTTGTCCGGCGTACCCGTGATCGTGACGGTGATTGTGCCGCCGGCGTCCTCTTCCCAGGCGCCGATCTCCTGGATGGCGCCCTTGCCCAGGAAGATAGCCATCTGCTCCATGGTGCCGTTTTCGTAGAAGGCGAGCACGGTGATCAGCCCTGATGCATCCGCCGCCGGGTAGAGATTGGAGACCCACACACGACCCAGATCGCCCATCGCGTGCGTCTGCGCGTCTGCAGCGGATGCCGCCTCGTCCTCACCGGACAGCGCAGCGTCCATCTCTGCCGGCGTGACGTCGTCCAGCAGGTAATAGCTGAAGACGCCGTCGGAGAGCCTGCCGTCTTCCTGGGTGAAATTCACCGTCACCGGCTCATCGTATGTGCGCTCACTGTTGCCGGTCAGTGTGACGGTGCTAGCGCCGTCGTCGCCCGCTTCCCACGTGCCGGTCTCGACCGTTGCGCCCTTGGTCAGGTAGATCGACACAACCTCAGCGGCATTGTTGGGGTAGAGTGCAACCATCTGCAACATGCCCGGCGCATCAGCTGCCGGATAGACATCGGACATCCAGACCTGCGTCGTGCCGGCAGGCGCTTCCTGCACGGCAGGCGCGGCCAGGGAGGGCATCGCTGTGCCCCACAAAAGCAATCCCCCAGCCAGCAGGGTGGCCAGCCACAAAGACACTTTCCGCTTCATCGGGTTCCTCCTGTCGAGAGTTTCAAGGGACAGTCGCCACTGTCATAGGAACGAGCGGCCAGGGGCGGCAAGTTCCCGTGCAGGCTATACCCCCTCCTGGGTCTCCAGAATCAGATGGTCGACTACCGCCTTGATGTCGCCGTCGTTGGCATCGTAGACGCGCAGCTGGCGATCGGCGCTGGTGCCGTGGGCGAGGATGTCTTCAATTGGCTTGATGTAGGAGCGGATCTCCAGCTCGTCGATCTCCTCGCCAATCATTTCCAGCAATTCGCGCACCAGGGCGCGTGTCGGCAGTTCCTCGGTCTTGCCGAAATCGATCATCTTCCCATCGATGCCGTAGCGCGCCGCGCGCCAGCGGTTCTCGTCGATCAGTTCCGTGCGATAGATGCGGAAGGTCACATTGCGGCGGCGCAGTTTCCATAGCCAGAGGACGATCGCCTGGAAGATGCCGGCGATGGCGATAGCCTCGTCTACACGCGTGCAGATGTCGCAAATTCGGAATTCCAGCGTCGGGTACTTATGATGTGGCCGGCAGTCCCACCAGATTTTACTGCTATCGGGGATGCAGCCAGAGCGCATCAGGGAACCGATCAGGTTGTCCCAGTCGGCGACGGTGCGGCAGATCTCGGCTGTACCCGAACGCGGGAAATCGGCGAAGACAGCCGAGCGGTAGCTCTTCAGCCCTGTCTTACGCCCCGACCAGAAGGGGCCGCTCGTGCTCAGCGCCAGGAGGTGGGGCAGCATATAGCGCACCACGTTCATCGTGTCGATGGCAAAGGCGCGATCTTCGATGCCGATGTGCACGTGCATGCCGAAGATGAGCAGGCGCTGGGCAAGCAGCTGCATCTCCTCGAGCACACCCTGGTAGCGCGGCAGGGGCGTCACAGCCTGGCTAAGCCAGTGGCTAAAAGGATGGGTTGCAGCCGCAATCACAGCCAAGTCTTTTTGTGCGGCCAGGTCAATGATGAAGCGGCGCTGCTTGACAAGCTCTTCCTGCACCTGTGCCAGTGTCGAGCAGACGGGCGTGCCCAGTTCGACCATGGCCTGGTGCAACTCCGGCTTGATCTCACGCTCGACCATGATCACTCGTTCACCGTCCAGGAACTGCGTGATAAACGAACGCAGCTCACGCGTCTGCGGGTCGATGATCTGATACTCTTCTTCGATGCCGATGGTCAACGACGGCTTGGGAATCATGCCAGTTTCTCCGTTTCTGCAACCAGATAGTCGACCACTGCCCTGGGGTCTTCGCCCGCTGCCTGCCAGACGGCCAGTTGCTGGTCAGAGGGGCTGCCGCGCTCCAGGATGGCGTAGCAGTGTTCCAGTTCGTGCCAGGAACTGAGCTTGCGCGAGACTGGCTCGACACGCTCCAGCAGCTCGCGAATCAGCTCCCGAGCCGGCAGTTGCTGCTCAATGCCAAAGTCGACCAGGTTGCCGTCCAGCCCATAGCGCACCGCACGCCACTTGTTCTCTGCAATCAGCGTACGGTCGTAGAGACGGAACGACATATTGCGCTGGCGGAGATCGACCATCCAAGCCACCGTTGCCTGGATCAGCGCCGTAACAGCCAGGACATCGCGGTAGTAGGGCATCATGTCGCAGATGCGGATGAGAAGCGTCGGAAAGCGGTAGTGGGGCACGACATCATACAGGACCCGCCGCGGATCGGGAATGCTATTGGTACGCAGGAGTGTCTCGACGTAGGTGCGATAGTCGTGGTAACTGGTGAAAGCGCCCGGGATGCCCGTACGCGGCAAGGAGTCGACCAGTACAGCGCGGTAGCTCTTGAGGCCAGTATTGCGCCCGTTCCAGAAGGGTGAACTCGTGCTCAGGCAGAAGATATGCGGCAGCAGGTAGCGGATCGTGTTCATCACATCGACTGCCAGGTCGCGATCTTCGACGCCAATGTGGATGCGCAGGCCAAAGGCCAGGATGCGGCGGGCGATCATCTGTGCGTCCTCGGCCATCTGCCGGTACTGCACGATCATCTCCTCGCGTCCCTCCCAGCGGCTGAAGGGATGCGTGCCGGCCCCGGCGAC
>CAIRNL010000649.1 GCA_903879975.1 uncultured Chloroflexota bacterium
CTCAGCCATGGTTCACGCGCTCGCTGAGGTTGAACAATTCGTCGATGTGAATCAACCGGCCTGTGCGCATAGACTCGTTGGCGGCAATGCCCACCAGGACGGAGGCTGCGCCGTCGATGTGCGATGCGGCCCGGCCGAAGGGATCGGGCGGGGGGGCGGGCAGAAAGAGCTGCTCCAGCATAACGGGGTCGGCACCGCCGTGCCCGCCGTCGCCCTCAGGCACATCCACATCGTAGGGCGTACCGAACATAGGGTAGGCGCGTATGTGTGCCTGCTTGAACGGTCCCTTGCTGGCCTGGGCGTCCTTGGCTTCACCATCGCCGAGCAGGTGCGTGATACTTTCCTCGATGTCCATCTCGATGCGTCCCTTGTCGCCGGTGACGGCGATGCGCAGGCCTTCCCAGGGCGAGTAGGCGACGAGGCAGTAGGAGAGCAGCGCGCCGTTGGCATAGCGTGCGGTCACAGTCATCGTATCTTCAATCGTAATCGGCTCGCCAAAGACGTTGCGATCGCGCAGATAGCCTGTCTCTGCTTCAGCGTCGAGGTAGAGCCCCTTGAGCGTCTCCTGGCTCGTCAGGTGCAGCGCGAAGGGGTCGGCAGCGGCAGCCGGCTCGCCGGTGTAGCGCGCATAATCGTAGTGCGCGCCGCGCGTTGCCGCGTTGTCCTTGCCGTAAAAACTGAGCGAACCCAGTGCAAAGACACTCTGCGGATAGGAGCCGATCCACCAGTTGACCAGGTCGAAGTGGTGGGTGGCCTTGTGCACCAGCAGCCCGCCGCTGTTGACTTTTTCGCGATGCCAGCGGCGGAAGTAGTCGGCGCCGTGGCTTGTGTCGAGCAGCCAGGAGAAGTCGACGAGTTGCGGCCGGCCCACGACGCCCGTCTCGATCAATTGGCGGAAACGCGTGTAGGCCGGCGCGTAGCGATAGTTGAAGGTGACGCGCAGGCTACGTCCTGTCGTGTCGATCGCAGCGAAGATAGCGCGCAGTTTCTCCAAATCCGTCGTCATGGGCTTTTCGGTGATGACATCGCAGCCCAGCGCCATGGCGCGCGTGATGTAGTCATGGTGCGTGCTGTCCATGGTGGTGACGATGACTGTGGCGGGGCGCGTCTCTGCGATCATGCGCTCGAAGTCGGCTGCGCCATAGGCGGGCAACGGCGGCTGGTCGAGTTGTGTAGCAAGCTGTGCGTTGTACCACGCCATGCGCGTCTGGCTGAGGTCGCACAGCGCGACCAACTCACCCACGCCGGCATAGGTTGTGGCCAGTGCCTCGATGTAAAGGCCGGCGCGGCCACCGGTGCCGACGACGGCGTATCGTTTGCGAGTTGTTTTGGCATCCATGCTGCCTTCGTGCTCCACTGGTTTTGGGGCGTCTGAGTGGTTTGGCGTGATTTTGGTGCATCACCGCCGGATCAGCGGCAGGTGCAAGGGCTGATCCAGAAGCGCAAAACCTGCGCCGACCTGCTGGTCGCCGATCAGGGTCACTACGCACGTGAGTGCATTGCCGCTGCATGCCCCGCTCCACCCCAGGAAGATTGCGTTGGCCGCAGGCAGGGCCGACAGGGTCAGGGTCGTGCGCGTCGGCAGTTGTTGTGTACAGGTCCGGCCACAGTCGATGGCTGGGATATCGCTCACAACGACGCCGCTCGCCTCGCCCGTCACAGCGACCGAGAGCGTCGACGTAGGCGGCGCAAAGACTGCGATGGCACTCTGGTCGGCGTTCATGAGCAGGCTGCATATGTCGGGTCCAGCCGCGCATGCACCCTGCCAGCCAGCAAAAACGAGACCGCTGCCTGCCGTCGGGCTGAGCGTGGCTGTGGTGCCACCCACCCAATCGCTTTGACACGGGGTCGCCAGGGTACAGATGGAATTGTCTGGTGTCACGGTGACGGTGCCGGCGCCGCTGGCCTGCACGCTGAGGCGATAGATCGGCTCGAAGTCACCGGTTGTCACCACGCTGGTGTAGGGCGTGCGCAGCGTGATCGGGCCGGCCACAGCGCCAGCCGGCACGGTGGCGATGAAGGTGCTGCCGGATGATGCGCTGAACGTAGCTGAAGTGCCGGCAAACTCCACTGCGCTGACGTCGCTGAAACCGGCCCCACTGATGGTCACTTGTGTACCTGGTCGCCCGCTGCTCGGGCTGAAGCCTGTTACTGCGATCTTGCCGATCGATTGGTCGATCCAATCAACGTACCGTGAGGTGCGCGTGTAGACGCCGTAGCGGTTGGGCTGCGCACAACCGACGCCGTAGCTGACGACGCCGGCATGCTTCCATCCGTTCGCCCCATTTTTCACCACGAGTGCGCCGCCGCTGTCGCCGTAACATGAGTCTTTGCCGCCTTCCGCATATCCTGCGCAAAGCTGATTGTCCGCGATGGCGGACATGGCTGCGCCGCAGGTCGTTTGGGAGACGATGGGCACTTCCACTTCGCGTAGGACGAGTGACCCTGAATTTGGGTCGTCCACAATTGCACCCCAGCCGGTGACGGTTGCAAGCGTGCCGGGTGCAGCCAAGGCATCATCGGCCGGGCCGGTCAGCAGCGGCAGCAGGGCAACACGGTTGCCGAGCACAGCCGGTGCAGACAGCTTGATCAGCGCGAGGTCGCCGTCCATGGTTTGGGGGTTGTACGTAGGATGGGCTGTGACCTGATCGGCGCCGAACACCTGCTGTGACGCTTCCGGGACACTCAGATCATGTTTACCGAGATAGGCCATCACCTGGTTGGGCTGCGCAACCGTGCCGTTATTGTCTGTCACGCAGTGCGCGGCGGTCAGCACCCACTGCGGTGCGATGAGTGCGCCGCCGCAGGCAAATTGGCCGATTATCA
>CAIRNL010000650.1 GCA_903879975.1 uncultured Chloroflexota bacterium
AGTTTTCGAGCAGATTTGGACGGCAATTCGCACCGGGACCCCTCCCGACCTGGGCTATTGGAGCTACATCATCGTTACGATCCTGGTCTTTCTGGAAGGCCCTGGTGCCACCCTGCTCGCTGCCGCCATGGCTGCATCCGGCATCCTGCGTGTGGACCTGGTCTTTCTGGCGGCTGCTCTCGGCAACTTCCTGGCCGACTACGGGTGGTATGCGCTGGGCTATTTCGGCGGCTCACGCGGGTTCATCTATCGCTTTCACTGGTTTCAGCGACGTCGTGAGCGGATCGAAAAACTCGAAGCGGGCATGCACGAGCATGGCGTGCGCATGTATTTGATGACCAAAGTGTCGCTGGGCATGTTGACGATCCCGATGTTGCTTGCCGCCGGGCTGGCACGGGTGCCCTGGTATCGGCTGGCCATTGTCAGCCTGGTTGTGGAACCGCTCTGGACCGGGCTGCTGATTTTTGCCGGCTATCACCTGGGCCAGTATCTGACGCAGTTCGAACGTGGCATTCAGATCGCTGCCCTGGTGGGAGGCATCATCCTGTTAGGGGTCTTCATCTGGTTGTATCGTCGCATGTTTCAGCGTATCACCCACCTGGACAACGCCATTTCGTAGGCAAAGGCGCAACGACACGGCACGCGTGTAAAGGTACACTTGGTGTGGGGGATAGACGACCATCTATGCGGATCCTTTTCTCCGGACAATCCTACTATCGCAAGGACAACGGCCAGGCAGTCTTCATGATTCACCTGGCAGAAGGGTTGGCCGCGGCCGGGCATGACGTCATGGCGCTGGCTCCCTCGGAGAAGGGCATAGCCGAGCGCAGTACGATCGGCGGGGTCAGCGTGCAAACGGTGCCGGCCCTGCACATCGGACACAACCTCAACATCACTGCCTTCAACGACAGCCAGGTCGACGCCACACTGGGCGAGTTCGGCCCCGATATCGTGCATATCCAGGATCATTTCTTCCTGAACCGGACGGTGCTCCGCCTGGCACGGCGTCGTCACATCCGCGTGGTCGGCACCAACCACTTCCTGCCCGCCAACTGGTCCAACAACATGTTCATCCCGCGCAGCGTCCAGGGCGTCGTGCACAAGGCCATGTGGTACAACATGCTGGAAGTATTCAACCAGCTTGACGCTGCCACGACACCGACCGAGACGGCAGTGGCCATTCTGCGCAAGCAGGATATTCACATCCCCGTCAAGGCGATCTCGTGCGGGGTCAATCAGGAGGAGTTCTACCCGCGACCTGGCATTGACTCGGCGATCATCCGGCAGCGATTCGGCATCGCCACCGATCGCACGGTGCTGCTCTATGTTGGGCGCATCGATCGCGAAAAAGGGTTGGACGATGTGATCGACGCCGCCGAGATGCTCACCCACGAACCCGTGCAGTTTGCTATCGCCGGCAAGGGAATGTACCGCGACCAGCTGACGGAAGCCGTGAGCAGCCGTGAGCTGAACCACATGGTCACCTTTCCTGGCTTTGTGAGCAGCGAAGACCTGCCGCTGCTCCTCAACAGTGTGGATGGCTTCATCATGCCCAGCGCGCAGGAACTGCAGAGTATCGCAACGTTGGAGGCAATGTCGTGCGCCAAGCCAGTGCTGGTGGCCAATGCGCGCGCGCTGCCCGAACTGGTGGAGCATGGCATCAACGGCTATCTCTTCAAACCCTTCAATCCGGCCAGTATAGCCGGCACGGTGCAGCTCTTCCTCAACAAACGCAGCCGCTGGCAGGAGATGGGGCTGGCCGGGCTGGAGCGGGCGCGACCCCATCATCTGGTCAATACCATCCGCCGCTACCTGGAATGGTACGAGAGTGTTATCGGGGGGGCTGCTGCATCGCTCTCCGCCTATCAGGTCAACGCCGGCACCCGCCTGCCGTCGGCCAATTAGCGGCACGGTCTATCGTGCGGGTCGATAGCAGCCAGGATGCTGCCAGTTCGCCCTCTGGGCAGCGGCGATGTCCGAAACTGCCGGCTCCTGCATCCCGTCCCGTTCGTTCAGGCCTGCGCTACGCAGCTCCATCCGACTGAATGGATCACCTATGGCCGTCTACGAATCGACCGAGCAGTTCTATGCGATCATGAAAGATGTTTTCGAGCGGGTCATGCAGCACCCTGACTCCATCGAATCCTTCACACGCAGCAATCTGGTGGTGCGCATGAATACGACCGACCCTGAGGCCGAGATTCTGCTGGACGGGCGCCAGCCCCCGCTGGGGATCTATTTTGGCGAGCGGCCGGGCCGCGCCAACCTGGAGATCACGCTGACGGCCGACCTGTTACACGCGATGTGGCTGGGGAGCGAGAGCACGCAGCAGGCGTTTCTCAGCGGCCGGGTTCGCACGCGCGGGAACCTGCTCAAGGCCATGCAACTGATCGATCTGTTTGCCGCTGCCGAGCGCATCTACCCTGCGGTGGCCCGCCGATATAGGCTGTCCGGTGCCTGAGCAGCGCAGTCTCTCCTTGCGCGCAGCGACAGGGTAGGTTCCCATGGGATACATGGCGCTCCGGGCATTGCGGCAGATCGCTTTGACACTCTATAGAACAAACGTTATAATGGCAGATACCCAGGCTGGCTAATCAAGTCCCCGCCGTGGCGACGGAGCACGTATTGAGTATGATTGGCAGCGTCACGGACGAAGTAAGACAGCGGGTCGATATCGTCGAGTGGAT
>CAIRNL010000651.1 GCA_903879975.1 uncultured Chloroflexota bacterium
CTTCGTTGCACGATTTGACACCCGTGCATGAGTTGGCGGACGCTTTGCCCACCGGCGCTACGCTGTTGGGTGATAAGGGCTACATCAGTGCACCCGCTGCGGCTGTCATCCTGACGGAGGCTAGCGTCCGGCTCGTCGCACCAGTGCGGGACAACATGCAGCCACTCGATTGGTGGGATGATTTCGATCTCCGCACCCATCGCCACACCATCGAGACGGTCAACAGCCAACTCGCAAAGATGGCCGTGGAACGCCTTCATGCACGCACCAATCCAGGTTTCTTTTTCAAAGTTCATGCTTCAATCGTCGCTCTTGCCCTGACCAACGCCAACTAGCAATCACGGTGACCCATGCGCTGGAAGTGCAGTACCATCTCTCTTCAGCCGAGTTCTACCGCCTGTTTCGTGCAGGAAAGATGGGCGACGAAGCCGACTATTTTGAATGGAGCACCTTCTACCAGATGTGGCTCTCAACGCGTGAACGACTTGACGTGTTGAGACTGTCAGTTGCGGCATGAACACCGAAGCGTATCTGACAGCGATCAAGGCGAAGTTGGTGAGTAGCGTCATCATCAAACAGGTCGATATTGTCTAAGAGTATGTGAGCCTTGATCAAGGTTTCTTCCACGCCCGATTGACGTTACAGAACGACGACTTTCTGGAACTGCGAAAAAAGAAGCGTTTGGCGACCTCTGCCGTGACAAAATAGCAGGCAACGATCGCCAGGATGATCGCCAGCACCGGCGCCGGCAGCGGCGCGAAGCCGAGCAGCCCGGCCAGCGCCGAGAAGGGCAGCCAGAGTGTCACGGCGATGATTCCCAGCGCAGCAAGCAGCAGCGGGGTTCCCGGCCGGCTGCGGAAAAAGGGCAGTTGCGTGCGCACGGCAAAGATCACCACGACTGCCGAGACGACGGATTCCACAAACCAGCCCGTGCGAAAGAGCACCTGGTCGGCGTCCAGTATCCACAGCAGCATGCCAAAGGTCAGGTAGTCGAAGATCGAGCTGATGGCGCCGAAAATGAACATGAAACGACGGATGAACCCGATCTCCCAGCGCGGCGGCCGCCGTACCATGACCGGATCGACCCGGTCGCTGGCTATCGTCATCTCGGGCAGGTCGGCCATGAAGTTGATGAGCAGAATCTGCTTGGGCAGCATCGGCAGAAAGGGCAGGAAGAGGGAGACCCCGGCCATGCTGAACATGTTCCCAAAGTTGGCGCTCGTCGCCATGAAGACGTACTTGAGCGTGTTGGCAAAGGTGCGTCGCCCCTGCAGGATCCCTTGCTCCAGGACGGTCAGGTCTTTGTCGAGCAGGACGAAGTCGGCCGCTTCCTTGGCGACATCGACTGCCGTGTTGACCGAGATGCCCACATCCGCTGCGTGCAGCGACGGCGCGTCGTTGATGCCGTCGCCCATGTAGCCCACGACATGGCCGCGCTTCTGGAGGGCGAGAATGATGCGCTCTTTCTCGTTGGGATCGACCTCGGCGAAGAGGGTCGTCTCTTCCACGGCATGCCAGAGCGCCTCGTCGCGCAGCGTTTCTAGGTCGCTGCCGGTCAGGATACCGCGCACGGGCAGCTGGAGCGTCGTTGCGGTGTGCGCCGCCACCAGCCGGTTGTCGCCGGTGATGATCTTTATCTCTACGCCGAGCTGGGCCAGGCGGTCGAGCGTCTCCTGTACACCCGCTTTGGGCGGGTCGAAGAAGAGCAGGCAGCCCGCAAAGATGAGATCGGCTTCGTCGTCGCGCGGGTAGGCCGGCTTGTCTGCCACCGTGCGTTCGGCCACGCCCAGTACGCGAAACCCTTGCGCGCTCCAGCCGGCGAACGCGGTTTCCAGCGCAGCGATCTGCGCGGCATCCAGGGGCGTCGCCTGGCCGTCCCTCCACATCTGTGTGCTGACGGCTAGGATTTGCTCGAACGCGCCCTTGGCGATCAGCCGGCGCGTGGTCCCGGTGTCGCCGGTTTCGTCGACGACGATACTCAAGCGTTTGCGCACGAAGTCGTAGGGAATCTCGTCGACCTTGGTGATGCCCGCCCAATCGGGCGCCGCCTTGACCTGGATGGCGTCGTCCAGCGGATTGACGAGGCCTGTCTGGAAGTGAGCGTTGAGAGAGGCCAGGCGCAGCACGCGCGCGTTGTCGGCGCCGCTGCTGTCGACGGCGCGATCCAGCTGGACGGCCCCTTCGGTGAGTGTACCCGTCTTATCGGTGCAGAGGACGTCCATGCTGCCGAAGTTCTCGATGGCGGCCAGCTTGCGCACGATGACGCCGGCCTGCGCCATGCGTTGCGCGCCGCGCGCCAGGTTGACACTGATGATGGCGGGCAGCAGCTGCGGCGTCAATCCCACCGCCAGGGCGATAGAGAAGAGCAGCGAGTCGAGTGGCGGCTTCTGAAAGAGGACATTCAAGGCAAAAACGGCAAAGACCAGCACGAACATGACCTCGCTGAGTAAGTAGCCGAGATGCCGGGTGCCCCGTTCGAACTCGGTCTCCGGTTTGCACAGGTTCAGGTGGCCGGCGATCTGTCCAAAAGCGGTCGCCCGGCCTGTCACCACGACCAGGGCGTGGCCGGTGCCCGTGCGTACAGTCGTCCCCATGAAGACCATGTTCGTGCGTGCGGCCAGCCCCGCGCCGGCGGGCACGCGGCCTGACACTTTTGCCACGGGGAAGGTCTCGCCGGTGAGCACCGCCTGCGTGACGAAGAAGTCCTTGGCTTCCAGCAGGACGGCATCAGCCGGGATGAGGCTGCCCGCCGCCAGCAGGATCACGTCGCCCGGTACGACGGTATCGGCTGGCACGCTCTGTGCCTTGCCGTCGCGCAGCACGGTGGCGCGCGCGCTGACCTGTGCCTGCAGCCGCGCGGTGGCCTTGCTGGCGCTGAATTCCTGGTAGAAGCTGAGCAGCGCGCTGCCCAGGACGATCGTCAGGATGATGGCTGCATCGAGCCAGTCGCGCAGCAGCGCTGACACTGCTGTAGCAAAGAGCAGGATGAGGAGGATGGCGCTCTGGAACTGGCTGAAGAAGATGCGCAGCGCTGCGTGGTGGCTGGTGCCGGCGATCTGGTTGCGCCCGTAGCGTGCAAGCCGTTGTGCTGCAGTCGTTGCACCCAGGCCGGCCGCCGTCACGCCAAGCTGGCGCTCGATCTCGCTGATGGGCATGCTCCAGTACGGCGGTGTCTGCTGGTTCGGCGCTGCTGCGCGATCCGCCCTGGCGCGCACAGGGTTCACCCCTGCCCGCTGGGCAAGGCAAGCGCTTTTCGCGTCTTCCGCAGCGCCGTCAACCCGCTGCGCACGGGGGGCCGGGCGACAGCCAATCGGCGCACTTTCACTGCATACAGCGATAGATCTTGCATAGGCTTTCGCTCATACGCGTCTGCTCCAGCTCAATCAGCTCTTCTCCTGGACCCCACGCAGGGGCTCACCGACCGATCGCGCGTACACCGTGCTCTAGATAAGTATGCCATACGCCGGCCAAAGTCGCGTCAGATCGCTTGCCCCAACGCCCGCCCTAACCGCTCGTTTGCCTCGGAACGCACCGTCTTGGCCGGCACTTCGTCCACTAGGACCGGTTCAAACCGAATTTGACGCCAAGATACACCCCCACAAACGCAGCGGCTGCGAAGACCCAGCCCGAAAGTGCAAACGCCGAGATGCCCGACAGCAGCGTGCCCACTGTGCAGCCGAGCGCAGTCATACTGCCCCAGCCCATCAGCACGCCGCCGAGCAGTGCCGTGGCGCTGTTGTGAGGTGTCAGCTGGCTCAGTGCAAAGCGGTTGGCAAGCAGCGCCGCCGCCAGCGAAGCCAGCACGAAGCCGGTAATCAACCAGCCATTGTCCGTGATCGCCTGCACGACCTGGGTGGCACAGCCTGCCAGTGTGTCCAGCCCATTGAGGCGCGGCGGCAGCAGACCGGCGTGATTGAGCAGCGTGCGCGCAATGCTGCCGAGCTGGGCGGTTACGCCCAGCGGCTCCACGCGCAGATAGGCAAAGACGCCGATCACACCGACCAGCGCGCCGGTCACCAACGGGTTCCAGCGTTCGCCGAAAAGTGTATGATGAATAGTTCGCAGGTCAATACGCTGTTCAGGGCGCGCAGGTCGAAGTTGCACAAAGCGTAACAGCACGATCGCCAGCACGCCCAGCGTGAGAAGATGGATGGCCAGCGCGCCGCCGTAACCGAACCATGCTGGCAGCCACCCTGTCGGCGCACCGGCAATCGTGGCGAGATACAGCGTGTTCCAGGTGTAGAAGCCCAGTCCGAAGCCGATCAGCGCTCCGAACAGTGCCAGCGGCGCGCGGCTGTAGCCCTCACCCAGACGATAGAGATGGCCGCTGATGCACGCGCCGGAGAGCGCCATGCCGATGCCAAAGGCAAAGCCGGCCAGCGCCAACGCCCAGCTGACTGGCCCGATGTGCGCTTCCGGCGGCAGCCGCCCCGCCAACGGGTTGGGTAGAAACGCGCCAAAGATCACTGCATAGCCGATACCACCCACCGCCAGCGCCGCCAGCACAGCGTACATCGGCCCGCCGTTGCGATCCTCGATGAAGTCGCGGAAGATGCAGAAAAAGCAGAATCGTCCGCGTTCGAAGATGAAGCCCAGCGCAGCGCCGATCAGCAGTGAGAAGGATGCTGCCGCGCCATGGCCTGGTGTACCGTGCAGCCACGCTGCCGCCGCCAGCAATCCGGCGATCAATAGGACGCCTCCCAGCGTGCGTAGCAGCGTGGCGCGCCCCAACGGAGCCAGGGGAGGGGCAGCTCGCCGCAGCGAGCTGCCCCCGACGGATGAATCCGTCATCGGTTACTGTGCTCCCCACACGGTGCCGGCGAGGTTCGATATCGGCACGCCGACGGTGTTGCCCCATTCTGTCCACGAACCGTCGTAGAGCGCAACCTCATAGCCCAGAATTTGGCTGAGGATGAACCAGGTGTGGCTGGCGCGTTCGCCGATGCGGCAGTAGACGACGATCGGCTTGCTGCCGTCGACGCCGACCGAGGCGTACAGTTCGCGCAGTTCCTCAACCGACTTGAAGGTGCCGTCTTCACGCACAGCGCGAGCCCAAGGCACATTGACAGCGGTTGGGATGTGGCCGGCGCGAATCGCCAGTTCCTGGAAGCCTTCAGGTGCAAAGATCGTGCCCTCGAACTCGGCAGGCGATCGGATATCGATCAGTGCCTTTTGCGACTCGCCTTCGACGATCGACAGCACATCGGGCAGGAAGGCGCGCAGGCTGAGGTTCGGCTCGGCAGCGGCGAAAGTGCCGGCTACGGGCGACGGTGTCGTGACGGCCAGTTCACGCCCTTCGGCCTCCCACTTGACACGCCCGCCGTCCAGAATGCGCACGTCCTGTGCGCCGTAGATGTTGAATATCCAGGCGCCCCATGCTGCAAACCAGTTGTTGTTGTCGCCATAAAGCACAATCGTGCTGTCGTCGTTCACACCGGCCGCGCGTGCCAGTTCCTCGAAACGCTCGCGGCTGACAATGTCGCGCCTGACAGTGTCGACAAAGTCGGTGTGCCACACAAAATTGACGGCGCCGGGGATATGCCCACGTTCGTAGACGCCGGGAATAACGCTGACTTCAATCACGCGTACACTCGGGTTGTCGAGGTTGGCAGCTAGCCAATCGCTGCTGACAACGACGCGGTCGAACCCGTCTGCCGCTGCGGCTGCAGTATCGACTGTTGCGTCGGTGACCGCTGCCGCTGCTGGTTCGCCTGCCACTGGCGCCACGCTGCACCCTGCCAGGAGCAGTAGGACTGTCAACAGCGCTGCGAGCAGGCCAGCAGTGCGCTGTGGTGCAACAGGAGTCGTTGGAGTTCTCATCTGGATTTCCTTTCCTTGTCGGTTCTGTCTCTGTTTGTTTCAGCTTGCTTCGTTTACGCTCGACTCATTTCAGCTACTGTAGACAGCGACAACAACAACACGGTTCCATCGTTTTCTCCTTCTTTCAGTCAGTCATTGTTTCACGAGCAGCGTTATAACAAACGCCCCGGTCTTTGCGCAGAGACCGGGGCGTTGGCAATCGTCCGTGAAAACAAAAACGCCCCGGCAAAGCCGAGGCGAACGTTATCCAAAAGATAGACAGAAGCTATCGTGATGGCGACAGTCCTCCACGGCGCGCGCAGATACAACATGCACAACAACAACACCGAGAAACTGTCTGCCAGAAGATCATGAGATATCTACTCGAAAGTCAACTGAATCGTTCCAACAATCCACTGTCAAGGTCAAACACTCAAACAACTGATCGCCAAGTCAGCAATTCGTGCGTCACAGGCCACGAACGGCTGGTGGCTCATGGCTCGTCGTCGGTGGCGGCATGAACAACCATCCTGGCGACCAGCAATGGAGAGAGTAGCAGAAGTTTCGACGTATGTCAACCCCTCAAAAAAACGACCAAAAATGACAGGCGCGGATCGGATTGTGATAAAAGGTGCAGGCACTGGAGAGTGAGCGCGCCGCACGGGAGGCGAAGTAGGGTAGGTCGTTTGATGAGTTCCAGCGCAGGATTGAAGCAAATTCACTGGAGGAGGACGTCTACTCTTTTGCCGTCGAGCAAGATTACTGGCAGTGGGAGAAGAATGAGACGCAGCGCCAGTATGATGAGGATCTGCGCGCAAAGTGGATGTAACGACCTTCATCCGGCACGAAGCAGGTCATTGACCGCGCTCGCAATGGGCGGTCAGAGTCGAACCAGGTCGGTCAGGTCGAAGACCGGCCCGTGCGCGCAGGCGCGCGTCTTCCGGCCGTTGCCAAGGGGAATCAGGCAGCCCAGACAGGCGCCGGTCGTGCAGGGGAGCGGGACATCGGCCAGCACGTGGGCAAAGCCGCGATCGAGGCGCAGCCGGCTGGCTCGCATCTGCAGGGCGACGCCGGGCAGCAGCGCCGCGGGCAGGGCCAGCGCAGCATAGTCCGCCCAGCGCGTGAGGGCACCGAGTTCGCCCTGCCACTCTTCGTCGCTGCCGGCCTGACGCGTCTCGACGGCCAGGGGCAGCAGGCGGATCAGGTCTGCGTCCTGTTGCGCCACGGTGTGCAGGAGAAGCGTCACGTGGCCGCCGCGGTCGAGCGCGGCGTGGACGAGCGGCAGCAGCGCAGGCAGGCGCGCCGGCTCGGCAAGCACGAGTAAATTGCGTGTAGTCATAGGAAGGTCAAAGCCGCTGCCCAGCGGGCCGATGAAATTGACGCGTGCTCCCGCTGCGCGCGCATGGAGCCAGTGCAGACCGGGGTCGTCGCCCAGCACGGCGGTGAGGTGCCAGCGTTCGGCCGCGCGCTGCTCGGCGACGAGCGCGCGGCGATCGGCGATGTAGAGCGTGCGGCGCAGGGGCAGTGTCCAGTC
>CAIRNL010000652.1 GCA_903879975.1 uncultured Chloroflexota bacterium
CTGCGCAATGACCGGCTGGATGGCCAGTACGTGCTGGCGGCTGGCTACCTCTGGAAAGACGCCGCCAAAGCGCCGGTGAAGCTCGATCTGTGTTGCCACGACGTTGGAAAGGATCGCCCGCCCATCCGCAACAACGGCCGCCGCCGTTTCGTCACAGCTTGTTTCAATTGCCAAAATTCTGCGCATGGTTCATCTCTGTCGGTGGGGGCGAATTGTGAGGGGCAACTCTGCCTCACGCTCTACCTTCTCATCCGCGCGTCCCCACAGCCCCCTCACTGCCTCGCCGCCCCGGCCAGAGCACCAGACCCAGGCAGAAGGCCAGCGCCACAGCCGAGACAACCATGGCAGCGCTGCGCACCGGCGTCTCGCCGAAGCGCGCATCAATGCGGTGTTCGCCTGCCGGCAGGTCGACGCTGAGCGCCCCAAAGATCGGGTCGATGCCCGGCTCCACGGAGCGACCGCCGACGCTCACCATCCAGCCAGGAAAGTAGTAGACATTGATGCGCACGGTGCCGGCGGTTTCCATCGCCACAACGCCCCCAGCGCTGGAACCACCCACGTAGCTCTCCGTGATAGTACCCTTTCCAGAGGTGATCTCAAGCCGTCCCTCTACCGGCGCATCCCCGTGATGCTCAACGTAGTCGGGCGAGGCGTAGGCAGTCGACAGCACCGTGGTCGTGAACGGCTGGGTCACCCACAGGGTATAGCCGAACATGTCGGGGTGTGCGCGCTCGAACTGATAGACAGCGCGTCCATCCTCGCGCCACGGCTCGATGGGAGCAAGGTTGGCTTGGATATAGGGGTAACTGGCCAATATGGCCAGCGCGCCCATGACGGCCAGCCCACCTTCGGGGCGCACACCGGGCAGCGATGAAGGCAGCAGATTCCACAGCACCAGCCCGCCCAGCGCACTGAAGACGAAGCCGGTCAACGCCAACAGCCGCCACGGGAACTGGATCACGGCCAGGGGCGGCACGGCATCCCACAGCGGTTGTGCCAGCGGCGACATCAGGAAGACAAGGCTCACACCCACGGCCAGCAGATAGACCATCTCCGCACGGGCGCGCTCGGCACGGCGTACGGCGAAGACTCCCACCATGGCCAGCACGACCTGGAGCAATCCGAGTTGAAAAGGCATGCCGTCGTTGGCGCCGGCAGGGTCGTCCGAGTAGCCAAATCCCCAGTAGGGGATCAGGAACTGACCAACGTGCACGAAATGGTCGCGGTAGTCATAGCCGCCGGAAACGTAGACCTGCTGATCGAGATAGCGACCTTCGACCAGCAAGGGCGCTAGAAAGATGGTATAGAGCAGCAAGGCGAGCGTGCCGCTTGCGTCGGCCAGCAGCAGTGCACGCCACGGGAAACCGTTCTGACGCCAGCGCTGTGCCAGCCGGAAGATCACGAGCATCACGACCAGTGGCGCAATGGAGAGGAGTGCAAAGGCGTGCGTCAGCAACGTGCCGGCCAGGGCGAGACTGGCAACGCCCAGCCGGCGCGGCCAGCCCAGCGTGCTGCCCGGTGCCAGCAGCCGCTCGAAGACGTAGATGAGCCACGGAATCCAGGCCAGCAGCAGCGTATCGGCCAACGCAGCGCGCAC
>CAIRNL010000653.1 GCA_903879975.1 uncultured Chloroflexota bacterium
CTCGGTGTCAGGGCCGCAAGTGCTTGACTTCGTGCCGGTCTTCAGCCTGCCCAAACTCGTCTTTGACAATGAGGTCTGCCGCCGGCGTTGCAGATGGCGCGCCCGCTCCAGGTCATAGAAGACCTGCCGGCCCGCCACCTCGTCGAAACACAGTTGGCAGACCAGCACATGATCACAGCACTGCACACGCTGACCTACTGGGAAGACACCTCTATCTGCCCGGCGTCGTCTACGGCCGCAAGAATCGCGAGGCATGGCAGCGCGCCGTCGACGAAGTTGAGCAGCGGCTGGCCGCCTACCAGCCGGTCGAGACCGACCCGCTGGCCGTCGCTGAAATGGAGCGCCTCATCCGCAGCGGCATGCAGGGCAATGCCGATTTGCCCGCTATCCCCGGCCAGCATAGAGGCAGCGCCGCTTCCGGCGAAGGCCGGCGCCAGCGCCGCTTCCGGCGATGATGGCGCTGATTGCATCTTGAGCGCAGTTCTTCCCATATATGTGCTTGTTGAGTCTGCATTTGCATGTGTGCTACAATTCTGTCCAGACAGGCCAGATTTCACAGAGGGGGCGTGATGCTTACCTGGCAAGTTCAAGAGGCAAAGAACAACTTTAGTGAAGTGATAGAGCGAGCAAGCCACGGCGACCCGCAAGTAATCACAAAACACGGTACCGAGGTCGCGGTCGTTATCTCAATCGACCAGTTCAAAAGCCTGAAAGTGCGCTCACAATCCCTGGTGGAGTTTTTGCTCGAATCTCCCCTCTCCGGCAGCGAGATCGATGTAACTCGCGATCAAAGCCTGCCAAGGGCCGTGCCTGAACTATGAGGATGCTGCTGGATACCTGTGTGCTGTCGGAATTTATCTCAAAACAGCCCAATGCAGGTTGTTGTGCGCTGGCTGCAAGAGCAGGACGAGGATAACCTTTTCATCAGTGCGATCACGCTGGGAGAATTACAGTACGGCGTCGCCCGCCTGCCATCGTCTCAACGGCGCAAACGCCTGGCGCAGTGGCTGGCGAATGACATACTGGATAGATTTGATGGTCGAGTGCTGGTGATCGATGCCGAGGTCATGCTTCGTTGGGGCACTCTCCGGGCGCAGATGGGGGCAATCGGACGATCCCTGCCGGCGATCGTCGATTCGATCATCGGGCCTATTGCCCTTGTCCATGACTTGCTGGTTGTCACGCGCAATGTGCAGGATTTCGCTGACACCGGTATCCAAATCGTCAACCCGTGGCAAGACACCAGAAAATGAACTCGCAAAGGGATGTTGGTGGCTCGTCAACAATCAGCAATTCACCCATCAACAATTCAGGCGCCTGCTTGCCCACGATTGACCGTTGACCATTGCAATTGCCATTTCTCCCCTCCCCATCTTGTCATCTTGCCCACTTCTCACTACAATCCTCCCGTCTCACAACACCATTGCGAGAGGACCCAAATGACCATGCAACAACCATCGGCACGTTCGGCGCTCGGCAAGGTCGGGTTGCCGGCGCCCACGCAAGAACTGGCCGGCAAACGCTGGGATGTCATCGTCGTGGGCGGCGGCCACAATGGGCTTGCCTGCGCCGCCTACCTAGCCCGCGCCGGCAAGCAGGTGCTCGTGCTCGAAGCACGCGAGCGGCTGGGCGGGGCATGCACCATCGAAGAGACGTGGCCGGGATACTTCGTCTCACCCTGTGCCTATCTCTGCGGGCTACTCCATCCCTACGTCATCGACGAACTACGCATGGCCGACTATGGATTCGATTGGACACCGGCGATTTCCGGCTTGTTCGTGCCCTTCGACGACGGCAGCAGTATCCAACTATGGGAGGATGACGAACGCTGCGAGGCAGAGATTCGCCGCTTCTCCGCGCGTGACGTCAAGGGATGGCTGGCCATGAGCCACACCATGCGTCGTGCCCGTGCTGCCCTGCGCCCACCCACCGCCGACGACATCTGGCTCAATCGCCGTCCGACGCGCACGCTGATCGAAGAGCGACTCAAAGACGATCCTGAAGCGCTCAATCTGGTGCTGAAGTGGTCCATGGTGGAGTACGTCGAGGAATATCTCCAGGATGAAAAGCTGCAGACCGCCTTCCTGGGACAGGGCGTCATTGGCACCAACGCCAGCCCACACGATCCCGGCACCGCATCGGTCAACTTCCATCACTCCTCAGGGCGTATGTTCGGCCTCAACGGCACGTGGGGCTACGTACGTGGCGGTATGGGCACTGTTTCTTTCATCCTGGCCGACATCGCCCGCGACCTGGGCGCCACCATTGCGGCTGGTGTGCCGGTAGCGCGCATTGTGCCGGGCGAAGGCGTGGAGTTGGCCGGAGGCGAACGCATCTATGCGCCGGTGATCGTTTCAAATGCCGATCCGCGCACGACATTACGCCTGCTTGGCGACGCAGCCGATGGCAGTTGGACAACCCAAGTGGAGCGGACACCCCAGCTCGGCTGCACCGTCAAGGTAACGCTGGCTCTGCGGGAACTGCCTATTTTCAAAGCACGGCCCGACTCTACCGACATTCACAAGGGACAAGTCAATACGCCCTTGACCAAGCAGGAGTGGAAAGAGTATCATCCCCTCGCCAAAGCTGGCCATCTGCCGCCTCGTTTGTGGACAGAACTGTATATACAGACGGCCTATGACGCGTCGATAGCGCCGGAAGGCCGTCACCTGATGAGCGTCTTTGCCCAGTATGTTCCGCACACTTTCGCTGAAGGAAACTGGGAAAGCCGCCGGGCCGAGGTAGGCAAGCTGGCAATCGACTCCATCGCACGCTACGTCAGCAACTTTCCCGACGCCATCGAGCATATAGAAGTACTCGGCCCGCCCCAGATCGAGGAAAAGGTGGGCCTGACCGGTGGTCATATTTTCCAGGGTGAAATTCTACCCGACTACATGTGGGAGAAACGCCTGGCCTACAAGACGCCCATGGACGGCGTCTATCTGTGTGGGGTTGCCACCCATCCCGGGGGCAGTGTTATCGGCGTCAACGGACGCAATGCGGCCATGGAAGTATTGGCCACGAGCACCTGATGTACTTTCCGGCCTGCCTCGGCTTCGACCGCCGGCACAGGGGATTGTGAGCGCACCCAGATACCTGTGCCACCGGCACGCGGTATTCAATTAATCATCATGAGCAGGAGGATTCAAATGTCTCGATTGTCCAAACAGATTGCACCGTTGTTGGCTGTGCTACTGATCGTAGCCGGCTGTGCTGCTCCGGCTGCCGCCCCCGCTGCCCCTGCCAGCGACGTCCCGGCCGACAGCGAAAGCGCTGCCGCAGCCGACCTGCTGAGCGAGGTGCAGGCGCGCGGTAAGCTTATCGTCTCCACCGACCCAGCCTATCCGCCGCAGTCAGAATTAGTCGCCGATGCTGCGCCACCGACCGACACCAAGTGCAGCGGCGACGAGAAGCCGGCTAACCAGTTCACGGGGTTCGACATCGACACTGCGGCCGAGATTGCCAAGCGCCTGGGCGTCGAGGTCTGCTTCGTGACGCCGGACTGGACGCTCATCACCGCTGGCGGCTGGGCCGGGCGCTGGGATCTGAGTATCGGCTCCATGACCATTACACCCGAACGCATGGAGAAACTCTCCTTCACACAACCCTACTACACGACACCCGCTGCGTTCTTTGTCCACCAGGACAACACGGCCTTCACCCAGCCAGCTGATCTTTCTGGCAGGAAGGTAGGCGGTTGCAGTGGCTGCACCTACGAGTCTTACATGGATGGGTCGCTCTCCATCCCAGGCGAGACCATCAATTTCGTGGTGTCCGACGCCGAATTTGCCGGCTATGATACTGACGTGCCGGCGATGGAAGACCTGGCACTGGGCGATGGCGTGCGCCTGGATGCCGTACTGACCGCACTGCCCACGGGCCAAGGCTACATTGCCGACGGCGGCCCGCTCAAGCAACTCGGCGATCCGGTCTATTTCGAGTACTTGGCCGGTGCCATCGACAAGGCCTCAGCTAGCGACACCGCCAGCTTCCAGGATGCCGTCAACAAGGCGATCCAGGGGATGCACGCTGACGGAACGCTCAAATCCCTCTCCGAGCAATACTACGGCACCGACCTTACTTCAGCCGGCGCCACTTTCGACCTGGCTGCACTGAACCAGTAATCCTGATGGTAGAGGGGAGCGCGCAGCGCGCTCCCCTCTACGGAACAATCGATAGCCGCGACATGACTCCAAGAGAGAGCAAAACCGATGGCTGCATCAAATAGCGACGAGCCTGGATCGCGTACGACCTATGATCTGACCAAGCCGGCTGACCAGGAGGCTTATGCGTCCCTGCTCATGGCACAAGAGCAACGGCACAAGCTGTTGCAGCGTATCCGGATTGGCCTGGTCTGGGTCTTTCTGTTTGCGATCCTGTGGTTTCTCTTTTCCTTCCTCAATCTCGACTTCGGCTACATCTTCCAGAACAGCAACTTCGTCCTGCTAGGCATCGGCGTCACCATCGGTGTCTCGCTCGTCTCCATTGCCATTGCGTCGATCGTGGCGCTCTTCGGCGCTTTAGGTCGTTTGTCGACCAATCCGTTCTTCCACGGCATGTCCAGTTTCTACGTCTCGCTCTTCCGCGGCACGCCCCTCCTGGTGCAAATCTTCATCATCTACCTGGGTCTTCCCCAAATCGGCCAGCAGATTTCGGAGCGCGGCTACCCATGGCTGGGCAGTCTTTTCATCCTGACCGCCATCCAGTCCGGTGTACTGGCACTGAGCCTCAACTATGGCGCCTATATGACCGAGATCTTCCGCGCCGGCATCCAGTCGGTGAACCGTGGCCAATGGCAGGCAGCGTCAGCGCTTGGCCTGAGCCGCCTTCAGACGCTGCGCCTCATCGTGCTGCCGCAGGCTATGCAGCTCATCATTCCAGCCGTGGGCAATCAGTTCATCGCCATGCAGAAGGATTCGTCGCTTGTCTCCGTCATGGGGGTGTGGGAGATCACCTACCGCGCCAACCGCTTTGCACGCAAGGACAGCAAGTACATGGAGATGTTCCTGCTGGCTGCGGCGATCTACTGGGTACTGACCATCTTCTCAGAATGGCTGCTAGCGCGCTTGGAAGGACACATGGCACGGTCGGATATGCGGTAGGGGAGAGGTTCTCGGTCGATGCAGTCATTCCCACATGAATCCGATCAGTACAGCCCGTTGACCCAGCCAGACGAACATCCCGGCGCCTCTGAGGACGGGTATTGGGTGGGGACTGCGGCGCATTGTCACCATCATTTTGGACAAAAGCCCTTATGAGCGAACATAAACACACCAACCGCCTGATTCACGAAACCTCGCCCTATCTTCTTCAACACGCCCACAATCCAGTTGACTGGTACGCCTGGGGGGAGGAAGCATTGGCTCGCGCTCGCACCGAGGACAAGCCCCTCTTTCTTTCCATCGGCTACAGCGCGTGCCATTGGTGCCACGTCATGGAGCACGAAAGCTTTGAGGACGAAGAGACAGCGGCGTTGATGAACGAACTCTTTGTCAATATCAAAGTCGACCGCGAGGAACGCCCCGATCTCGACGCCATCTATATGGACGCCGTACAATCGATGACCGGTCAAGGCGGCTGGCCGATGAGCGTCTGGCTGCTCCCCGATGGCAAGCCCTTCCATGGTGGCACCTACTATCCCAAGGAGCCGCGCTACGGCATGCCTGGTTTTCAGCAGGTGCTGCGCGCTGTGGCTGACGCCTACCGCAGCCGCCGCGACCAGGTCAACGGGCAGGCCGAACGTCTTGCCGCCATGCTGCGCCGCAGCGCCACCCTGACTGCCGATGGCGGCGAACTGGGGAGCGAAATTCTCGACGAAGCGCTTGACCGCATGCGCCAATATTTCGATAGCGAAGACGGCGGCTTCGGGACACAGCCCAAGTTCCCGCAGCCCATGACGCTCGACTTCATCCTCACACAATATCTGCGCACTGGCGATCTCGACGACCTCTACATGGCTGAACTGACCCTGGAAAAGATGGCACATGGCGGCATCTACGATCAACTTGGCGGCGGCTTTCACCGCTACAGTGTCGACGCCATCTGGCTCGTCCCTCACTTCGAGAAGATGCTCTACGATAACGCCCAACTGCTGCGCACTTATCTGCACGCATGGCAGGTGACGCGCCGTCCTCTCTTCCGCCGCATCGTCGAGGAGAGCGTTGCCTACGTCCTGCGTGAGATGACCGCGCCCACCGGCGGCTTCTACAGCACGCAGGACGCCGACAGCGAAGGGCACGAAGGCAAGTTTTTCGTCTGGTCGCCGCAGGAGATCGAGGCGCTGCTCGAGCCGCACACGGCTGCTATCTTTTGTGATTACTACGGTGTCTCAGCACGCGGCAACTTCGAGGGCAAGAACATCCTGAGTGTGGTGCGTAACGTGGAGAGCGTGGCGCAGCGCTTCAAGGGAAGCGAGGCGGCGATCAA
>CAIRNL010000654.1 GCA_903879975.1 uncultured Chloroflexota bacterium
AGAGGCAGAGTGCATGCAGAAAGGTCTCGACGGAAGGACGCTTCCGTTGCGGGTCGACCATCACCTCCGGCCAGATGGCTTGAACCTCCTCCTGCGTCATGCGATCACGTTTCACCAGATCGAGGATTGCATCCGTCTTGACCTGGGTGAAGTCTGCCGCCGTGATCGTGCCGAGCTGGCTGCCCGACGCCTTGACCCAGAAGGTGCCGTCACCGGCAGTGGCGCTGGTGTTGCCTTCACCCAGGATGGCAAGTTGGCGATCCTCGCGGCCGACCTCGTGAGAAAGCGTAACTAGAGCTTGTAACAATTCGTCTGTCGTCATATGGATCTCCTTCAGAGTTTCACTGTCATTGTAGCGTAACGCAGCGGCAAAACAAAACTAGATCGTAAGCACTCCGAAACGGAAAAGTACAGTTGCGCAGAAAGCTCACAACGAATATACTTATCATGCTTCAGATATTGAGATCCCCGGCCCAACGGCCATTTCTTAGTAATCCAGGTCTTTGTGCGGCGAATCAGGCTGATTTTATGGACTGCACAGGCTGATATTCTAGTATTCGGATGGGAGGTCCGGTTATGGCCAGTGATCAGGCTGCCTATGAAATTCTTGCCGAGCAATTGGCAGAAAACGGTATTGACGTTGAGGCGGTCAAGGCCGCACTCAAACGCCAGCATATCGAGACGCCAAGTTGGGGTTACGCCAACAGTGGCACGCGTTTCAAGGCCTTTGCATGGCCTGGTGCGGCAACGACGACGCAGCAGAAACTCGATGATGCAGCCATGGTGCACAAGATGACCGGCATTGCCCCAACGGTTGCTGTCCATATCCCGTGGGATAAGCCTGCCAACGATGACTATGACGCTATGCGCGAATACGCCGAGGCACAAGGTATTCGTATCGGCGCCGTCAATCCGAACGTCTTCCAGGATGACGAATACAAGCTTGGTTCGTTGGGCAACCCGGACTCGGGAATCCAGGAACGTGCGCTCGACCACATCCTGGAGTGCTGCGAGATCATGCGCAAAGTGGACAGCGGCATTCTCAGCCTGTGGTTTGCTGACGGCACGAACTACGCTGGACAGGATTCATTGCGCGCACGTAAGCGCCGCTTTGAACGTGCGCTGGAAGTAGTCAAGACGCAACTTCCGGACGGCGGGCGCATGTTGATCGAATACAAGTTCTTTGAACCGACCTTCTACAGCACGGATATCCCTGACTGGGGGACAGCCTATGCCTGGGCAGTGAAACTGGGCGACGCGGCGCAGGTGCTGGTCGACCTGGGCCACCACGCGCAAGGCGTCAACATCGAGCAAATCGTTACCTTTCTGCTCGATGAGGGCAAGCTAGGGGGCTTCCACTTCAACAATCGCAAGTATGCTGACGACGACCTGATCGTAGGCAGCACCAATCCATACGAGCTCTTCCTGATCTACAATGAGCTTGCTGGAGCCGAAATGAGTGAAGATTCCACCCTCAGTGCGTCGGCGCGCAACGTGGCCTACATGATCGATCAGTGTCATAACATTGAAGGCAAAATGGCGCCTATGATCCTCTCCGTGCTGAACTGCCAGGAAGCCTACGCCAAGGCCCTCGTCGTGCCGCGCGGCCCACTGGCCGAGCTGCAGGCGTCCGGTGAAGTCCTGCAAGCACATAAACTCGTCACCGACGCATTCCGCACCGACGTGCGCCCGCTGCTCGCCAAGGTGCGCGAGGAGATAGGTGTGCCGACTGACCCAATTGCAGCCTATCGGGTGTCGGGCTATGAAGCCAAGATCCGCAGTGAGCGGGGTGTGGCCTCGACCAGCGGTGGATTCCAATGAAAAGGACGTGTCACAAGCTTACCACTCTGGTGGAACGGCCATGGTAGAGACCGCAACCAAGCAACCCGTCCTTGAGATGCAACACATCTCCAAGCGCTTCGATGCCACGCAGGCGCTGGAGGATGTATCGCTCACGCT
>CAIRNL010000655.1 GCA_903879975.1 uncultured Chloroflexota bacterium
GGCGCTGGCCTTCATGATGAGCGTCGTTGCGCTGAGCCTGCCGGAACTGATCATTCTGCGCCGTGTGCTCAAGCTGTGGCTGATCGTGATCTTCGTGATAATCGTCGCTGCCGGCATCGTGTTGACCGGCTATCTGTTCAACCTTGTGATCTGAGGAGAAGAAGTATGGAAATCAAGGTGTTGGGGAGCGGCTGCAACCATTGCAAGAAGACCAAGGACGTGGTGGCCGCAGCCATCCAGGAACTGGGGATCGACGCAGCAGTTGTCGAGGTACAGGATATCCCGTCGATCATGGCCTACGGCGTCATGAGCACACCAGCCATCGTCATCGATGAAAAGGTCGTCAGCACAGGCAAAGTGCCGGCCAAGAGCCAGGTCGTGCAAATGATCCGGCAGGCAGTGCAACTCACATGACGCCAATAGGAACAGCTAGAGAGGTAAACACACCATGTCACATGCGAGCCCCGTAACCGTTACGCCGGCCGGCCCCACCCGCCGCCTGTCCGTTCTCGACCGCTATCTGACCTTGTGGATTTTCCTGGCCATGGCCCTGGGCATCGGCCTCGGCTATTTCTTCCCTGCTGTGGAGAGCCTCATCAACCGTTTCCAGGCCGGCACGACTAACGTCCTTATCGCCATCGGCCTGATTCTCATGATGTATCCGCCATTGGCCAAGGTGCGCTATGAAGAACTGGGCGACGTTTTCCGCGACTGGAAGATCCTCGGCCTGTCGCTGGTGCAGAACTGGGTCATCGGCCCCATGCTCATGTTCATCCTGGCAGTGATCTTCCTGCGCGATTTCCCGGAGTACATGGTTGGCCTCATCCTCATCGGACTGGCACGCTGCATTGCAATGGTCATCGTCTGGAACGACCTGGCCAGGGGTGATACCGAGTATGCGGCGGGTCTGGTCGCCTTCAACAGCATCTTCCAGGTGCTCTTTTACAGTGTCTTTGCCTATTTCTATATCACCGTGCTGCCGGCAGCCCTGGGTCTGGAGAATGCCGTCGTCGAGATCAGTATGTGGGAAATCGCACAAAGCGTCTTCCTCTACCTGGGCATCCCTTTCGTCGCCGGCTTCCTGACGCGCTTCTTCCTGGTGCGCGCCTGCAGCAAGGAGTGGTATCACAGGCAATTCATCCCCAAAATCAGCCCGCTGACCTTGATCGCTCTGCTCTTCACCATCGTCGTCATGTTCAGCCTCAAAGGCGAACTGATCGTGACGATTCCCATGGACGTGGTGCGCATCGCCATCCCACTGATCCTCTACTTCGTCATCATGTTCCTCATCAGTTTTTTCATGGGCATATGGATGCATGCCGGCTACCAGAAGACGACGACTGCATCGTTTACCGCCGCCAGCAACAACTTCGAGCTGGCGATTGCGGTGGCGGTAGCCGCCTTTGGCATTGCGTCGGGGCAGGCTTTTGCTGCAGTCATCGGCCCACTCATCGAGGTGCCAGTGATGATCGGCCCGGTCAGCGTTGCGCTGTGGCTGGGACGCCGCTATTTCCGCCAGGACATGGCTGCCGTCGACTGCGAGGGGCAGCCGGTCACAACCTCGCAGTCGACGGTCTGATCGGCCACAGAGTGGGTGGATTGACCGCCACTCAGTCCGTCGTCGGCGCCCATTTCTCAATCTGCCGTCGGATTGCATCGCGTACGACACGAGCCTGTTCCAACTTCTCAGCGTCGTTGCCCTGTACCCGCGACGGGTCCGGGAAGGGCCAGTGCAGCCGACTGCCCTCGCCAGGAAAGACTGGACAGCGCTCCGCTGCCTCCGGATCGCATACCGTTACCACGTAATCAAAACGCTGGTCAGCCTGTAACAACTCAAATACACTCTTAGTCGTCGCGCCGGAAATATCAACCCCAACCTCATTCATGGCGCGTACTGCGTACGGATTGAGGGTGCCGGGTTCCAGCCCAGCACTCACTGCTCTAAAGCGATCTCCATAGAGTGTGTTCAACCAAGCCTCGGCCATCTGACTGCGCGCGCTGTTGTGAATGCAAACGAATAACACTTTGATCTTGCTCATATGACACTCTCCCCTGGCAGCCCAGCGCTCCCTCCCTCACGATCCCATCTCTTGGCGCGTCCCCGCCTCTAAGTCGGCTGGCGCCAACGCTGGTACCAGCCGACTGTTCGGTGCGCGCACCCACTGATAAATCACAGCACCCAGGACTGCACCGACGATTGGTCCCACTAGATAGATCCACTGATCCAGCCAGATGCCAGCCACCAGCGCCGGCCCCAGCGAGCGCGCCGGATTCATAGATGCACCACTGATAGGTCCCGCCCACAGCGCATTGGACGCTACCGTGAAGCCAATCGCCAACGCAGCCAGCTCACCCACGGCGCGTGTGTCTGTCGCCACAGCCGTGATCACGAACATGAGTGAGGCTGTCAACAGAACCTCCAGCAGCAACGATTGCCACACAGACCCGGAAGGAACTGTTGCACCCAGCCCAGCCACAGGACCGAATAGAACTAGGAGCGTCAGCGCAGCCGCACCAGCACCCGCTAGCTGCCCAAGGATGTAAGCCGGCGCCTCACGCCATGGAAAGTGACGCGCTGTCGCAAACGCCAGTGTTACAGCAGGGTTCAGATGCGCACCTGACAGATGGCCCGTTGCCGCCACCATCACAAGAACAACAAGTCCAAAGGTCAACGAGACGCCGACGTGTCCAAGTGCACCGGTCTGGCTGTTGACGACAATCGCACCGCACCCGGCAGCAACCAGTGCATAGGTGCCGAAAAGCTCGGCTGCAGCGCGGTGAAACAAAGACGGTCTTCGCATTGCTTTTCCCCTTTTGGGTTATGCCAGCTCAATACGAAACGCACGCAGGTTTTCAGCGTGTGTTCAGACGCTGCAGCACCGGCAGCATATGGCGCACGCGCGCAGCAAGCTGGCGCGCCGTAGCAGCAAATGCCTGTCGTTGGGCGTCCAGAGCGCCGGTCACAGTCGCCGGATCGGCGAAACTCCAATGAATCTGTTGCGGATCGCCAGGAAAGACAGGGCACTCCTTGCGTACACGGTCGCAGACCGTGACGATGTAGTCGAACGATCGATCGCGCAACTCGTCGAGATGCTTAGATCGCTGGCTGCTGATATCGATGCCCAGGTCTGCCATGGTTGCAATCGCCAGTGGATGTACCCTGCTCACCTCGGTGCCCGCGCTGCAGGCTTCCACATCCCCTTTGCTGAGCTGGCGCAGCAACGCTTCGGCCATCTGGCTACGCGCACTGTTGTGCGTGCAAAGAAAGAGCACCTGCACCGGGCGCTGCGCAGGCGCACCGAACTCCGTTACGAACGTACATTGCACATTGATAGGATCATCGACGCTGCGATCGGTGCACCGCATGGGAATCGCCAGGGTCTGAGCTATGGACGACTGGCAGTGGTGTATCTGGCATACATTTTGAGCGAGTGCCGCCACTTCTGAAATCCATAGAGACCAGCGGCATCAGGCGCGCTGCAACAACCACCAGAAAGCCACGGTTGCTGCGCATGACGTCGAGCCAGCGGTAATGGCGCTCGTCCACCCAGCGGCGCAGCGCGCTGTCTCCAAGCCAGCGACCCAGCCAGTAGGAAGCCAACGCACCAGCCAGGACGCCGATCCACGAGATCAGTGTGCCTGCCCACACACCCAAGATTACACCGTTTGCGGCAATCAGCAGCATACTCGGCAAAGGCGCGATCATAGCCTGGAGTGTGAGCAGGCCGATACTCACTAGCGGCGCCCAGGAGCCAAGCACCGCAAACATCGCCTGCACCTTCCCAGCGTCGGCCAGTACGGCGATCCATGCCCATAGCTGCTCCTGCCAAATCAGAAAAGTGGAGCCAATGAGCGCAGAGGCCGTGACGCCGGCAACGATGAAGGGCAACGTTTTGCGGTGGGGAATGCGCATCAGTTGACGGGACACGCCAAGACACGCCGCCGCACAGATGGTTTGGACTTGCATCAGAATAAGTTGACCAAATTTCTGGCTGCTGACCAGTGAGCCGCATGCCGAAATCGCGCAGGTTATTTTGACGCAGGCCCTTTGCTTTCGATCAGCGTCGTGTATTGGGAGATCAAGCCGTCAAGCACCTGCTCCCAACTCTGGCTGAGGATGTGCGCGCGCCCGCATCTGCCAAACGAGCGTGCCGTCTCTGGTTTTTCGACAAGGCGCCGGACCGCATCGACCAATGCGTCCTGTGACTCGGGATCGAATAAGTAACCTGTTTCACCGTCGATTACGTGGTCAAGCAGTCCGCCTGATCTTGCCGCAACCACAGGCAACCCGGAGGCCATGGCTTCGAGTACGACATTGCCCAGCGTCTCGTTGGCGGCGGGGAAGACAAACACGTCAGCCGATGCATAGGCGGCTGCTAGGTCCGCGCCACTCAAATAGCCGGTGAAATGCACGGCACGCCGGCCAAACTGCCGTTCGAGCTGTGGTCGCGCCGGCCCATCTCCAACGACGGCAAGCCGGACCTCGGGCAGGGCGTCCAAGATGGGCGCCAGCCAGTCCACCCGCTTTTCGGGGGATAGCCGCCCGACGTAAAGTAGCAACGGCTTGTCCGGTTCGCCTTCGGTCAGGCGCTGGCGCCATTGAATGTCAAGGTGGCGCGGGTCAAAGAGGTGGCTGTCGACGCCGCGCGTCCAAACCTGGACGCGCTGGTAGCCATGCGCCTGTAGTTCACGCTGGGTAACGGTAGAAGGACACAGATTCAGATCGGCGCGGTTGTGCATCCACCGGAAGAATCGCACCAGTGGTCGGTAGCACAAGCGCAGCCCCCAACGGACAGCGAAACCCGGCACATCGGTGTGATAGGATGCGACCAGTGGTAGCTTCAGACGGTGGGCATGACGAAGACCGACGTAGCCGAGCGAAACGGGATTGACGACATGAACAAGATCTGGTTTGAACGAGCGCAATTCATCCAGTACGCTAATGACGGGCGGCACCAATTTCAGTTCGGGATAGAGCGGAAACGGTATTCCGGTAAGTCCGACAACTCTGGTTCGGCTATAGTAATTCGGTCCACCGCTCGGCGCAAAGACGATACTCTCATGCCCCCGGCGCGCCAGGTGATCTAGGAGATGGCACAGCGTGTTGACGATGCCATCTACCTTGGGTAGAAATGTTTCGGTAAAGAGGGCGATGCGCATCGATGTCACGACCAATACCCCCAGTCTCCCGCCCGCAGGCGTGCAGGCATCAGGCCCGAATAGAGCAACAAACAACGTACCAGCGAGTGCAGCGTCTTGCGCGCCACCCCGCGCTGCAAGCGTCGATGGTCTCGCTCATACACAACCAGATCCGGAGCAAACTTGACCGTGTAGTTGTGTCGCGCCAGACGCCAGCCGTATTCCGAATCCTCGTTGCAGCTTAACGCAGCATCAAAACCACCCGTTGCCAAAAACGCACCGCGTCGGACAAAGAAGTTCGATCCCGACACAGCCGGAATCTTCAGGCTGGCCAGCAATCGTTGGCCGCGGGAAAACCAGCGATAGTAGGCACTGAACGCCTGCTGCGAGAGCTTCGGCCCATACAAAGCGGCTACTGCGCCGTACTGCTGTATACGATCAAAATAGTCGGGGGCAAATGTGATGTCAGCATCCGTGAAAAGTAGCCAGGGAGTCTTTGCTGCGCAAGCGCCAATATTGCGCGCTACCGCAATATTGGCGGTACTGCGTATGACCTTGGTACGTTCAGGACGGGTGGTTCGAATCACATTAGGCGTCTGATCGTCGCTGGCGTCGACGACGATTAGGGAGACAGAGGGCGGGAGCGAGGCAAGAAACGCCAGGATGTTGTGCGCTTCGTTCCTAGTTGGCAGAACGACAGTGACATCTTCAGGTTGAATGATTGGTCGCCTCTCCGTCATGGTTTCTCCGTTACGTTTCGGCGAACTCCTCTATAGTGCCAACATGATACGATCAGGCCAGTTGCTCGTGATCGAGACGGCACCAAGCTGTGCCAGTTGCCGCGCCCGCTGCGGTTCGTCCACAGTCCAAGTCCAAATCGGCAGATTACAGGCTGCCGCATCACGAATGAAGCGCTCAGCCGCAAAGTGATGGCTGATATTCAAACCCATCGGCTGGGCAGTACGAGCCTGGAGTTGGGAGAGCAGCAACGCCATGCGTGCGCTCAAAATTCGCAGCAGCGTGCGGAGATAGCCGTCAACGTTCATCAACACATGGAGACCAGGTTCAACCTGGCGCACCCTGCGCGCATGAGCCCAGGTGCAACCACTCAGTACCACTTCATCGAGCATCTGGTGCGCCTGTACGCCTGCAATGATCGGAACGATTGCCGCCGGCGTCTTGATGTCCAGGTTCAGCGGAATCCGCCCCCGCGTGAGCGCCAGCACTTCGTCCAACGTAGGCATTCGCTCGCCGCGGAATGTCTCACCACGCCAAATCCCGACATCCAGTGCTTTGAGTTCGGCAACGGTCAGTTGATCTACACGCAGCGGGCACGAAGTAATCGGCATGAGTGAGGTATTGTGGAAGATCACAGGCACATGGTCGCGGCTCAGGCGCACATCCAGTTCGACCATATCAACACCAAGGTTGATGGCGCCATTGATCGCGCAAATCGTGTTCTCAGGATATGCACCCGAGTACCCGCGGTGCGCAATAACTTGCGGCTTACGCGCGACTCGATACACGATGCACCCTCTTCTCTGCTCAGTGTCTATGTATCATTATCATATCTGCAGGATACACTGTTGGAGTTAAGGCAGAGGATGCATCGTGTTATTGATTGATAACGATTCGACCGACATTCGTTTACGTAGTCGTCGTGCCGTCAATGGCTCTCGCCCACGGCCAAACTTAGGGATGTTCGCCCCGACGCAGCCGTTCATCGATCTCATCGAGCACTCTCGGCAAATCAGCAATCGTGTCGACGACAAAGTGAGCGCCAGCTGCGTAGAAGCGCCGTAGAATTGCCACACGTTGCGTCAAGATTTCATCGCCCGTAAGCACGGAAAACTCGTCCAGCGTCGCACCGAGCATGTTGCCTGATAGCGCAATGCCAACGGTCCACATGCCTGCATTCAGGCCTTCCTCGATATCGGGAAGCGTGTCGCCAACCTTTACCATTGCGTGCATGGGGGAGACCTGAAGCTTGATGGCCAGGTCGTAGCACATCCACGGGTAAGGGCGTCCAGCGGGAACATCACTTGGCGTCACCCATGCGTCAGGCGCATAGCCGCGTTCAGCGGCAGCTGGCAGCAGCGCTTCCATCATCGGCCGGGTATAGCCTGTCGTCGTGCCGATCTTCCACCCTTGGCTGCGAACAAAAGAGATTGTCTCGTGCAGACCAGGGATAGGGTCAGCATAGTCGGCGATACACTCAATTTGGAGCGGTTCAAAGTCTGCGTATATGGTGTCGACCACGTGCTCGTCCGGCCACACACCGTGCACCTGCTGCCACCGCTCACGCACATCGTCGAGTTCCAAGATGGAACGCAGATGATCCTTCTTCATCAATCCCATGCCCAGCCGCACATGGACAGCAGTAATCGGCACTCCCTCTCGCTCAAACAAGCGCAGGAAGACTGCGGTTGGCGCAAAGGAACCGAAGTCGACAGTCGTTCCGGCCCAATCCAGAATAACGGCCTGCAAGCCACCCGCGTAGGATCGATGACGGCGATAGGTCATTTCAAGCCTCCTTGAGTACATTCAATTGAATCCCCATTGATGCCACAACTTCGCGGGCGGCTCGGATTAAACCAGTGATATCACTGACTTCAAGTCGCCCGATGTGGCCAATCCGAAAACAATCCACATGGCTCAATTTTCCCGGATAAATCACATAGCCACGATCACTGAGCGCCTTGTAGAAGTGCTGAAAGTCGAATGCCGGATGGTCAGGATACAAGAAAGAGGTGATGATATAGCCCTGATGTGGCACCGGCACGTACGCCCGAAATCCCATCTCTGCCAGACCCTGAACAGTCATCTCGTGGTTGCGCTGATAACGCTCTCCGCGAGCCGCAACGCCGCCTTCCGCATCGAGTTCGACGAGTGCCTGGTGAAATGCCAGGATTACCTGAACAGGCGGTGTGAAGCGGAATTGTCCGTCTCTTTCCAACCCCTCATATTGGGCAAGCAGGTCAAGGCTCACGCTGCGCGCATAGCCCCGCGTTGCCTTGAGAAGTTCGGTTCGCGCAAGCACAAATGCAAACCCAGGCACGCTCTCAATGCACTTGTTTGACGAGGAAACGAGGTAGTCGATGCCCCACTCAGCCAGGTCGATTGGATAGGCGCCAAAGCTGCTCATGGCATCGACAATCAGTGCTCGGCTATGGCGCGCTACCACGCCGCTGATTTCATCAACCGGGTTCATGATGCCCGTGGTAGTTTCGCAGTGCACAACGGCAACGTGGGTGACCGACTTGTCTTTAGTCAATAGCTCGTCAAGTGCCCCCGCCTCGACTGGCTCGTTCTCTGCACAGCGGAGTTCGACCACGTCGATCCCCAAGCGACGAGCGATCGTGACCATGCGCTCCCCATAGGCACCATTGACCAACACAGCCAGACGGTCATGTGGCGCAATTACGGAGCCAGCCACAGATTCAAGCGCAAATGTACCGCTTCCCTGCATCAGCACCGCCGTGTAGGTTTCGACATCTGCCGCAGCCAGTGCAACCAGCCGCCGGCGTACATCGCGAACCAGTTCGATGAACTCTTCGTCACGCGAACCAAGATCGCGCAACAGTGCCTGCTTCACCGCGCGGCTGGTTGTGAGCGGCCCCGGCGTGAACAGCGCCTTGTCTTTTGCAGTTGGTAGTTGCATAACACTTTCCTCGTTGACCGTTGAAGGTGACCCGGTGTCGCCTCGGCTGCCACTGTTTCTCGCCCTGTGCCGTTTCCGTTCCGTACGATAGACGGCAGCCTTGGTCGAGTGAGCTGCATGGCCTCGTCACCACCTCGATACGTCTGTCGGTAGCCCAAAGCCTGCTTGAGCGTCAGCCTCCGTTTCACCGGCTGCGCCATGCCTGTGTACGCCTTTCGAAGCGATGAGTAACTGCACCATATACGACGCGGACGAGCAGGCATGCGGCAATGATCAACACCGACATTGCCGCTGCTGCTGCAGTGTCGCCAGCATCGTCCATATTCACGATGGCTACCGAAGCCAGCTTGATCTGCGGGGGATACAAAAAGATAACTGCCGAGACCGTCACCATGGCATTGACGAAAAAATACATGCCAATCTCGAACAGTGCCGGCAAACAGAGCGGCAACGTCACTTTCCACAATGTGCGATAAAACGGTACGCGCAGCGATGCCGAAACGGACTCAAACTCGGCATCGATCTGTTTCAGCGCCGTCGTTCCGGTCATAAAACTCACGGTATAAAAATGGGTAATGTTGGACAGGACAAGAAGCGCCATGCTGCCGTAGAGAAAAGCAAGTGGATTCGGCACGGTCCATCCGAACAGAGTCCAATGTGTCGGGTTGAAGAAGAAGATATAGGCCAAACCGATGACGATCCCAGGCAGCGCAACGGAGATCATCGACAGAAAGTACGCCACATGACGCCCGCCACGCCAAACTTGACCCTTCTCAATCACGTATGAACCGAGGAAAGCGACAACCGTGCCGAACAATGCCGTATAGAGGGCCATGCGCAGGCTGTTCCAAAAAGCGCCCCATCCGCCGCCACCGACAGCGCGGAAGTCGTAGTGGCGCAGTGTCAGGTTGAGTTTGTAAGGCCAGACATCCACCAGCGATGCGTAGCCAACGGTCATCACGACTGCCAGAATGGCGGCAGCCACTATCGCACAATAACCCAGCGCAAGCATGTCAACTGTACGATTGGGCTGCGGCTGCAATGGCACCGAGCGCGATGTGAACGCCGCAACCTGTCGGCGTTGAGCCAGACGATCGACAGCAAACGCAATGACCGTCGGCATCAGAAGCACGATACTGATCGTGGCGCCGATGGCAAAATTCTGCTGGCCGATGACCTGCTTGTAGATGTCGGTGGCGAGTACATTGTAGTTGCCACCGACCACCTTCGGCACCCCAAAGTCGGTAAAGGCGATCGTGAAACAGACAAATATGGCGCTAATCAATCCATAGCGCATGCCGGGCAACGTGACCGTGAGAAAGGTGCGAGCGGGCGATGCGCGCAGGGCAGTACTCGCCTCGTAGAGACGAGCGTCAGCCAGAGATGCAGCGACAGTCAGGATCAGAAATGCCTGTGGAAAACAAAAGAGCAATTCGCCCAGTAGGATACCATGTAGTCCGTAGAGATTGATGTTGAAGGCCAATGGGATGCCAAGCATCTGCTCAAAAAAACCGAAAAAGCCGGTGGTGATCAGCCCCTTGTTGCCAAACAGGTAAACCAGCCCAATAGCAAGCGCCAAGGGCGGCACAAAAAGCGGAAGCAGTGCAATGGCGCGAAACACGACCTTCCCAGGCATCCGCGTGCGCATGATTGCCCACGCATAGCCAAAGGCAAGGCCGACCGCCAGAAAGGTCGTCAGGCCGGCTACAGTCAGACTGTTGACAAACGAAGACACCAGCCCAGGGGTGGTGAAGTAGTGCACGTAGTTCGCCAGCCCAACGAAATCGCCGTTCTGGTCCGAGAGACTGCGCATGACGAGCGGCGCCAGCGGCAACAGAACCCCAATTAAGAGAAACGAGATGACCAGCAGCAACAGCCCGCGCCGGAGCCAATCCTCGCCAGTCACCACTGGTCGAATCCTGCTTCGGTGTGTTGTGCGTGGCGTGCCAGCAGCCGGTGTGGTCATACTGCCTCTTGCCGCGTCGGGCGGAAAACGCGTAATGCTTCGGCGGGAGCGTGTACCGCTAGCCTTGAGCCGATCTGAAGGCGCTCATGCGAGGTTTCGTGGCGTGGCAAAGTCAGCGCCAAATCGACTGACAAATTCTGCTGTGAGTCGGTGTCGTAGCGGAGCAACAGACGATAGTATGGCCCCAGGAACTCAACATTGCACACACTTGCAACAAGAAGATTGCCGAGGCCATCAGGATTATCCGCAATACGCAGTTCCTCCGGTCGCACCGCCAGCGTAACCGGGCTACCTGGGGCAAGATGATTCTGCCAGTCATGCACACGCAGCAAAAAATCCCCGGTGCGGATGATGCCGTACCCATCAGCACTGACGGTGCCAGGCAGGAAGTTCATCTGGCCGACGAAATCGGCGACGAAGGCGGTTGCCGGTTGCTGATAGATTTCCAGAGGGGTGCCAATCTGGACAATGTGACCATGGTCCATGACAACGATGCGGTCGGCCATCGTCAAAGCCTCTTCCTGATCGTGCGTCACCATGATTGCCGTGATGCCCAGGCGATTCTGCAACCTTGTGATCTCACCGCGCAGATTGGCGCGAACCCTTGCGTCGAGCGCAGAGAGCGGCTCGTCAAGTAGCAGCAGGCCTGGCGACATGGCCAATGCGCGTGCAAGCGCCACACGCTGTTGCTGGCCGCCGGACAGTTGTGCCGGAAAACGTTCCCCCAACGTCTGGAGACCAACCAATTGCAAAAGATCTTGTACTCGGCTCTCGATCTGGCGCTTTGACAACTTACTGCTGCGCAGGCCGTACGCAACATTGGCGGCAACCGTTAGATTGGGAAAGAGAGCATAAGACTGGAAAACAATGCCAAAATCACGTTTTGAGGCAGGCAGCTGCGTGACATCCCGGCCGGCCTGCGTGATCTGACCTGCATTCTGCATTTCCAGGCCGGCAATGATCCGTAGCAACGTTGTCTTTCCGCAGCCGCTGGGACCCAACAGGAATACAAACTCCCCTTCCGCAATATCCAGCCAGACGTTGTGCAGCACTTTATGCTTACCAAAGCTCTTGCCAATATCACGAAGTTGGAGATAGACACGTGGATTTTCCATCGAACTCGCCTGATATTTTCGGCCGCAGTTGTCGCCAAAGGGCGTACTGCATTTCGTGCCGTGCCACTCATCTCCTGGCGATGGCTTCCAGCCGATGTTGGAAGCCATCGCCAGGAGATGTATAGTGAGCAGTCGCTCCTACCGCGGTTCCGACTTGGCGTCGTAGCGACTCGACCATTCCGCCAGAATGCGATCGCGCTCACCAGCCATCTTCACAAAGTCATTCGCAATAAGTTGGGCAAGCGGGTCAGCCGGATAGCCGTCCGGGATTGCCACATCCGTTTCTGCAGCAGTGATGGGATAGTTGGCGGCGTACATGCGCATCATCTCGTCGCTAATCGCCCAGTCCAAGAATGACTTGGCAGCCGGTGACATGTCAGCCTTCTTGACCAGGGCGTTGGCCTCGATTTCCCAACCGGAACCCTCGCTGGGGAACACTGGCTCTATAGGCTCACCGGACTCGCGCTGCTGGACGGCACGGTAATCAAACGAGACACCTATCGCCACTTCACCGGCGCCAGCCATCCGGCACGGTTTTGAGCCGGAGTGCGTGTAGACGGCAATATTGTCGTGCAGCTTGTCCAGATAGGCCCACCCTTCTTCTTCGCCCATCATCTGTAGAATGGCCGAAACTGATAGGAAGCCCGTGCCAGAGGAGGCAGGATTCGGCATGGCGAGCATGCCTTTGTACTCTGGCTTCACGAGATCGGCCCACGAAGCTGGAATCGGCAGTCCCTTGCTTTCGAGTTCAACGGTATTGGCACAGAAGGCAGAGAACCATGTGTCGATGCCCACCCAGTGCGGCGGGTCGGCAGGGTCACGGAATTCAGACCGGATGCGGTCTAGCCCTGCAGGAGCATACGGTTCCAGCATACCCTGCTGATCGGCCACAAGCAAGCTAGTTGCCGCCAATCCCCAGACAACATCTGCCTGTGGGTTCTCTTTCTCAGCAAGCAGCTTGGCCGTCACGATACCGGTGGAGTCACGGACAATATTGACCGTGACTCCAGGATGCCGCACAGCAAAAAGGGGCAGATACTCGGAAATCTGATCATCCTCAAGCGCAGTATAGACGGTAATCTCGCCAGTGACTTGTTCGGCAGCAGCAGCTTCGGTCGCTACACCGGAAATCTGAGCTTCGCCGGCGGGTTGCACGGTGGCACAACCGGAAATCATCAAGATGCTCGCCGCCAAGGCGGCAATGATTCGCTTCATAGATTCTAGGCTCCTTGTAAGTTGAGTTGCGTGCGATGCAATCGCTCATCCCTATCAGTGAAGCAGGATCATGTAAACATCCATTCGGCGGCGATATTAAGAGTGCATTAGGGCCTCGTTAACAGTGATATGCAGCGGATGAGGTGGCGCAATACACCTGACACGGATGTGATCATCTTCGATGTCCGAAAAGCTAACGCGCGTACCCCTGATACCGATAGTGCCCGCCACTGCACAGATCGGGACGGTTTTGTCTCTTTGTTCCGGTGTTAACATTCAAGTGATAAAGTCACATCTGTAGACAGGATTGGCTTGCCCTGCCATCACACCGTACACCATCAGACAACATGAGCCATCCCAAAATCAGGGATGGCTCATATGCTACCTATTGCAACCTGCTCGTTTATCATGCCATGGCCAGGTGCAGGCTAAGCTCTTGCCATGGGGTGCTGTTCGCTAGCCTTCAATGGCAGCCAATGCTGCAACGACCGGCTGGGCTTCACTCTCAAGTGTCGCTTGCACTTCAGCGAATACAGTTGCCACATCCTCGGACTGCACAGTGATCCGCTCCAGACCCTTGCCGATGATCTGGTCGCCGTTGGGCACAAATACGCGCGCCGAATCTTGCGGCTGTGTCAGCGGTAGCTGCTCCACGGCCGTCTTGAACTGCGGAAACTCGTCGAAGTAGACCTGCATTTCCGGCAGATCGAGCACACTCTTGCGCACCGGCATGTAGCCAGTATTCTGGGACCAGTAGGCAGTCGATTCCGGGCTGCTGACGAAGGCGATATACTGCATCGCAGCCGGCTGTTTCTGGGTAGGCGTGTTAGATAGAATAGCAAGACCAGCGCCCCCTGTGCAGCATCCGAAGTTGTCCTTCTTCGGCAGGAACGCCGTGCCAAAGTCAAAAGCAGCGTTGGCCTTGATGCCGCCCATCGATCCCGTCGACATCATCGCTGCAGCCGTCAACCCACCGATAAAGTCAGCACCAATATCTTTGCTTGGCCGCGCCCACTGATACGTATGCACGGTATCCTTGTAGAACTGGCCGGCTGCCACGGTCTCCTCATCGGTCATGTGCATCGTGAAGTCCGGAGCACTGAAGCTGCCGCCCCACTGCCACGTCACCGGCTGGAAGAGCCAGGCGATGTAGCTGGCGCCATCCGGATGGGAGAAGGCAGCCGTCTTCATCTCGCCGCCGTCCATCTCCACCAAGCCAGGTGCCCATTCCATAAACTCATCCCACGTCTCGGGACCGCGGTCGGGAAGCCCAGCCGCTGCCCACTTCTCCCTATTGAAATAGAAGAGCGGGGTGCTGCGCGCAAAGGGAATCCAGTAGTGGACACCCTGGCGTACACCTTCATTGATCAACGAATCCTGATAGTCGGCCAGGTCAACTTGCTGCGCCACGAGCAGGTCGTCCAGCGCAGCCAGGGACTGGTTGAGATAGAACTTAAACCACCAGACGTCGCTCAGCAAGGAGATGTCTGGCGCCGTGCCGGCCTGCAATGCAGCTGTCACCTTCTGTGCAGTCTCTTCGTAGCTGCCCTGGAACTGATAGTCGATCTTGACATCGTCCTGACTTTCGTTGAAGCGCTTGACCAGTTCGGTCTCGGCCTCACCATTCTTGCCGGTGAAGCTGCTCCACAGAACGAGGGTGAGCGCCTCCATAGCGGCAGATGCGGCGTTACCCTGGGGCGCAGCAGCCGGGGCAGCCGGCACCGTGCAACCGGCCAGAGTCAGCACGCCGACCCCAGCAGTCATACCTTTGAGCAAAGTTCGCCGGCTGAGAGTCTTTTCAAACATTATTTCCTCCGAATTAAGTTTCCTTGGTAGTTGACAGTACACATCTATGAACGAAGAACAACTGCCTTGGCAATCATGCTCGTAACGCGAGACCCTTTACACCTCTCCTGACGACATATCGAAGATAATAAAACACCTGTCGCATTAAATTGCGCGCCAGCCGCGTTATCATGGATTCAACAGTGTGTTAACATTTGCGTCAAGGATCACCGGCAAAAACCACTTGTTCTTTTCTGACGGATGGCAGCTGCCTGCGCACTTTGATCGGGCCTGGCACGATGCGCTCAACGAACCACCCTCTCAACGACACCCACAGCCAAGGGACCCACAGTGTGCATGGCAACCATCCCATCGGGGTCAATTAGCACAGAGATCGGCAGGCCGCGCACATCGTACGCCAGTAGTGTTGCATCATCCGGCTGGAGCAAAATAGGCAGGTCAAGGCCGAGTTCTGCGACGAAGGGGGCGATTATTGCCGGCGGCTCGCGCATGTTCACGGCCAGGACAGTAAAGTTGCCAGCATACTTGCTCTCAAGTTGGGCTAGGTACGGCATCTCCTCCCGGCACGGAGCGCACCACGTCGCCCAGAAATTGACGAGCACCCACTGACCACGCAGGTCTGAGAGTTGCACGGTGCCGCCGTCCAGCTTGGGCAGCACAAAGTCAGGCGCCAGTTCAAGCACCTCGAAAAACTCATAGGCGACGGGTTCTTTAGGCAGTTCGTCGTCTACCGTAGATTCAGGCGGCCGGCAGCCAGCCAAGAGTGCAGCGGCAAACAATAACCATGCCACCAAGCAACGGCGGCCGCCGATTCTCGCAAACAGAACGGCAGCAACTCGCTGTCGCACATCGACGCCAATCGCTGGCTCGCTCATGAGGGGAACAGCTTCTCCACCACATTGACGCGATATGCGTGCCACGCCGGCAGGAGACCCGCCAGCACGCCAAGCGCCAGCGGCAACACCCATAGGGCAACTTCGAGAGTGCCTAGATAGCCAATGGAGATGGGGATGGCCGACTGGCGGGTGATCTGCAACGCAATGGCAGCCGCCGCACCGTAGCCGAACAGGCGCCCCAGCAGCGTGCCCAGCAGTGCCATCAACACAGTCTCCGCCAACACGACAGCAACCACGGTTGCGCGGCTTGCGCCCGTACTACGCAGAATTGCCAGCAATTGCTGCCGAGATTCAGTGGCACTGTAAATCGCAAGGAAAAGCGTCAGGGCTGCCATAACTGCCGCTAGGTAGCCGACGACGATCAGAATCTCCTGTCCCTGGTTGAGTAGGTCAAAAAGAGTGCCCAGCTCGCGGCCGGGAAAGACGGCCTGCGCTTCCGTGCCAGTGTAGAATTCACGCCAGATCTCGTTCGCCTCAATAAAGCCGACCGGCTGCACGAGAACTGCCGTCACCTGGCCACTGTCAACGTGCGCGTGCCCGCCGCCCGCTTCGTCGGCGTGCTTACCCCCGTGCTCATTTGCAGGGTCCGGGCTTGAAGCCGCCGGTGTAATCGGCCCCGCCTCCCTGTGCATGCGAATGACGCTCTCCACACTGGTCAGCACGGCATTGTCAAAGGGCGTGCCGCTCGGCTGCATAATGCCGACAACCGTATGCACCTCTGCGTGTGTGTCACTTTCCAGCCCGCGCGCTACGCCGTGTTGCGGTTGGAATCGATCTCCTAGACCGAGTCCCAGTTCGATCGCGGCGCGACTGCCCAGCACGGCCTCGAAGTCCCCGTCAAATAGATCTCCTGCAGCTAGTTGAAATGCCGGCAGTTCCTGCTGCGACGGGTGCAAGTCGAAGAAGTGATCGTCCGTGCCGACGATGCGCGCACCGCCCACGTTGTCGCCCATGGCAATGGGCACTGCCAGCGCCACCCGCGTATCGTTACGCAGCTCTGCATAGATGTGACCAGGGATATTGCCGACCGGAGCGCCCTGCAGCAGGAGCGTACTCAGAACCAACTGTTGGCTGCTCCCCTTAGCGCCGACGACTAGCACGCCAAACGGGTCGGAGGCGCGAATAATCCCGCGCTGCAACCCTTCGTTGAGATGGGTGACTGTCACCGCCAGCGCCACAGCCAGTGCGACGACGAAGACAGTCACCAGCGTTTGTGCCGGACGACTGAGCAGGTTGCGCCACGCAATCTTGAGTGCGTACATGAGGGTTTTCCTAGGCCGTAATCGCCGCAGGCACCTCGTGCAGGACGCCCTTGTGCAGCTCAACGATACGCTCGAATCGTGCAGCCATAGCCGGATCATGGCTCGCCACAAGCAAAGTGGCGCCCTCGCGCCGGCAGTGATCTTGCAAGAGGTCTATGACGATAGCGCCGGATTGTGTATCCAGGGCAGCGGTCGGCTCGTCGGCAAGCACAAGCGCTGGCCGCGCGGCCAGCGAGCGCGCTATAGCTACACGCTGGCGCTGTCCTGCACTCAATTGCACCGGGCGATGGCGGTCATACTCAGCCAGGCCGACGGCAGCCAGAAGTTCACGCGCACGGATCTGTCGATCGCGAACGCTCATTTTGCCGCCAAAGACGAGCGGCAACTCCACATTTTCCAGCGCCGACAGCATAGGCGCCAAATGATGCATCTGAAAGACATAGCCGATGGTCGTTGCGCGCAGGCGGTCTCGGTGACTCTCGCGCAGCGCATAAAGGGCATGCCCGCCCAGCCAGACTGTGCCGCAGCTGGGGCGCAGCAGACCGGCCAGAATGTTGAGCAACGTCGTCTTGCCGCTGCCGCTGACCCCGCGTAGCAACACCGACTCACCTGACGCAACATGCCAGAGATCGATATCCAGCACAGTGTGAGTTTCCAGTGCCGGTACGGCATAGATATGACGTACCTGCTCGAGCAGCAAATCCACTAGAGCGTCTCCATGCGGCTGGCGTAGATGCGGACGAGACTCACCATGCCGGTTTCCGGGTCGACAGCCGAGCCAACCTCCAGGCGCCCGTGCAGGCGCATGGGTTTCTGGGTCGGGCGGATGGTTCCGTCGTTCAAATAGACCAGGGCGATGTCGTCGGGCCAGTCAGCAGCTGTGCTGCAGAAGGGGCAGTATTCCAGGCGGATGCGCGTCAGCACAAACCAGTCCAGCTCGGCTTTGAGCGGTGGTGCCATGTAGCCTTCGATGACGACTTCTTGGCCGTCGAGGGAGACGAGCTTGTCAGAAAGAATGAGGCCGGTGCGAATGTTGTAGCCGTCGTAGAATTCGTCAAAAGTCAGCGACACCGGGTATTGCTCAAAGGTGACCGCGGTGCGTGGCGTCGGCTGCATCGCCGCGTCGGTTGCCTGGGCGATTGCCAGCGCGCTGCCCGCCGGTAGATTGACATCCAGCGGTGTTGGCGTCGGCACAGGCAACGCGGTGGGCGTGGCATTCAGCAGCAGGCTGGGGGTTGGCGTCGGCGACGCCGCAGGCACCGATCGAGGGATAGGCGTCACAGCCGCTATCGTGCTCAGACCGGCGGCACTGCATCCGGTGACGAGCACGGCCGCAGCAACAAAAAGCGCCGGCAACCGCAACGACAGGCGCCGCCCCTGCACGGTGTCTGCACGCTGTGGCATCAAAATCGATGGCATGGCATAAACTCCAAGAGCAAATTGTGGGGGCGCAGCATGCTGCGCCCCCAGTGCTTCCCTGGCCGGTACAATCCAGGGGAGGTATTAGCGGGTATAGCAGCGGTCGTTGAAGACAATGCCTTCGCATGCCATCTCGTCATCGGCCATTGCCTCATCCATCGCCGCAGCCATGCCATCCTCGGCCATGGGATCAACCCCCAAGGCATAGGCGATACCAAAGAAGACCTCGGTGTTGTCCATAACCTGGCCAAAGAAGCCAGCACCCGGACCGGAGGCAAAGACCGGCACATCCTGCAACGTGTGGACACCGCTGCTGGAACCCATGGGCAGGTTGCCACTCATCACGATGCCATTGGGATCGTCATCCGGGTTGTCGATGTAGTTGCCGTCGGCATCAGCGACAGCCGGCACGCGCGGCGTTGGGCTGACCTGGAAGTCCTCGGTGTAGTCCGGGTGGTTGTTGACCACGCCGGCGAGCGTCACGGAGACATCCCAGCTATCCGGGAAGAAGTCGCCGTCGGCATCCTCGTAGGTCGGGAAGCCGGCATCGCCATAAATCTGAATGGCATTGCGGCGACCAGCGTCATCTTCGGCGGCGTTGAAGGACTCGACGTCGACCGTGCCGTAGACCTCGTAGCCGTGGCCGTGGTCGGCGGTGACGACGATCAGCGTATCCGGCGCGCTGGCAGCAGCCCATTCGATTGCAGCGGCCAGCGCGTTATCGAACTCGATGATATCGGCGATCGTGCGTTCCTGATCCAGCGGGTGTATCTGCTTGTCGATGCTGGCCGACTCGACCATCAAGTAGAAGCCATTTTCGTTCTGGCCGAGCACGTCGAGCGCACTCAGGGTCATGTCGACCAGCCCAGGCTGATCAGGGAAATCGCCAAGATTGTCAGTGAAGACGTTGCGGTCGAGCCAAACATTCATGTCGCCCGAGTGGAACATACCTAACAGTTTTTCCGGCGTACCTTCGCTCATGGCGCTCTCCAGCTCTTCTGCCGTCGTGACGATGGTATAGCCGGCAGCCTCATACTCATCGAAAAGATTGCGCCCATCGGTGCGGCGACCACCAGCCACATCTTCCGGCAGCATATAACGACCATCACCGCCCAAGATCACTTCCGGCAGCAACCCCTCGTCGAGTGGCTGGGCAGCCAGGAAGTCACGATCGGCGCGGCGGCGTGTGTGGCCGAAGACGGCCGCCGGCGTAGCATCAGTCCAGCCGGACGTCGTGACGATGCCGACCGACATGCTGCGCGTGCGCTTGAGCAGTTCAGCCAGCGTCTCCTGGCGCGGGTCATCGAGCGTATCTTCCGAAGTGTCCGGATAGACGCCAAGTGCGTTCAGCGCCGACTTGTGACCGGTGTTGTAGGCACTGGCGCTGTTGGCGCTGTCTGTGATGATGGAATCCATACCCGAAGTGTGCAACAGTCCAACTTCTTCCATCTGGTCTATGGCAAAAAGACCGTCATACTTTCCCTCGGTGTTGCCGCGTGAGACAACGCGTGCCGCAGTCAACATAGGCACGCTCATGCCGTCGGCGACAAAGAGGATCACATTCTTGGCACCAGCACTCGCCTGCGGTTGGTGTGCGTGCCAATCGACACTCGTTGTAGCACCGCCAGCTGTCACCTCGACAGTGTAGAGACCGGCTTCTGGCAGCATCACGCTGCGCCAGATGACCGACTGTGACGGCGTGGGATTCTCTTCATCGCCGAAGGTCCAGCTTTCGCTTTCCGGTTCGGCACCAAAGAAGTCGCTCGCAGCTTCACCGTTGATCGTCACGGCAAAGTCGTCGGGCATCTCTTCGGCATGCACCTCGACGCGAAAGTCAAAGTAGGCGCCCGGCAGGAAGGTTGCGCGGTCAACGGGAAGAATCAACACGGGCGGCGCATCGTCCTGCGCAGCAGCCGGAACGACAGGCAGCGCGGTCATGACAAGGATCAGCGCTAGTAGAATGCGGACAAGTGCCCCGAATCCTGTAGACATCTTGGCTTTCACGTTTGGTGTCTCCTGATTCACAATGATATTTGTTGGCCAAAAGTGGCCACTGATTCCAATCCTGAACACTCTATACAAACATTGCGTGATCGGACAGTTAACAGTTGCTTTGCGAACGGTTAACCGTATCACGCCAGGGTGGCTGCCGAATATGGGGGATGTCGTGCTCTCTGCGCGCCATCCGCACCGCCTCATCGCAGCACGGCTGGGCAATGCTGGTGGCGTCATAGACGCTGGAGCAGACGAACGCTTTGATATTTGCTGCCCCAACTGGCCATCCGCACCCCGACGGCAATAACAAATCTGGATTCGTCTATTCGTGATTAGGTTCCGGTCGGAGAGGATTCCTATTCGTCAACCGCACTGACGCCAGCGCTGTAACACGATCAGAAACACAGCTTGCCCGGCGAC
>CAIRNL010000656.1 GCA_903879975.1 uncultured Chloroflexota bacterium
AATACTGTGTCGGCTATGCAGAGTGCCTGCGCGCTGCCGAGAAATGGCCAATGTTTCGAATGAAAATAATATGAGTGCAACAACCTTGACACGTGCCGACGCCAGTCTGAATCAACCTGCCCCGCTCGCCGCAACACCCAGAATCAGTATTGTCATCCCGCTGTACAACGAGGAAGAGAGCATCCCTCCCCTGGTTGAGACGATCAACGCGGCGATTGCCAACTACGGCCAGCCGGCCGAAGTGATTATCGTGGATGACGGCTCGCGCGACAAGAGCTTCAAGCTCCTCCAGGAATATGCCGCCGGCGATGCGCGCTACACGATCATCCGCTTCCGGCGCAACTTTGGCCAGACGGCTGCCTTTGCCGCCGGCTTTGCCCAGGCGCGCGGCGAGGTCGTGATTACCATGGACGCCGATCTGCAGAACGACCCGATGGACATCCCGCTGCTCATGGCCAAGGTGGACGAAGGCTATGATATCGTCAGTGGCTGGCGCAAGGACCGCCAGGATCGCTGGCTCGACCGCAAGCTGCCCTCCTTGCTGGCGAACCGGCTGATCTCCAACGTGACCGACGTCAAGCTGCACGACTACGGCTGCTCGCTCAAAGCGTACCGCACGGAAGTTCTCCGCCACGTCCGGCTCTACGGCGAACTGCATCGCTTTATCCCGGCCCTGGCCAGCCAGGTCGGCGCCACTGTGACCGAAGTGCCGGTCAACCATCGCTCGCGCCAGTACGGCCGCTCTAAATACGGCATCAGCCGCACGGTGCGCGTGATGCTCGACCTGATCAACGTCTGGTTTCTGGGCACCTACTCGACGCGCCCGATTCACGTCTTTGGGACGCTGGGCCTCAGCTCGATGGGTGTCGGCGTGCTCATCGGCTTTTACCTCAGCTTCATCAAGCTCTTCCTGGGCGAAAGCATCGGCAACCGCCCGCTGCTGCTGCTCGCCGTGCTGCTTGTCGTGATCGGTGTGCAGCTGGTGACCATGGGGCTGCTCGGTGAGATGATCACACGCACCTACTACGAGAGCCAGAACAAGCCCATCTACGTCGTGCGCGAAATTGTCAACGACTGCCGCAACGGCGCCGAGCTGGGCTAAAGGAAAGGTCGATAGAAACCAGGATTCTGCAAGTTCGCCCTCTCGCCAGTGGCGCTGCCCGAAAATCCTGCTTTCTCAATCCCATCACGGGAGCAAAGGGTCGGCCATCGTGCTGCGGCCCGACAAACGGCGAGAGCCAAGAACGACAATCCCGGATTCCACACGAATCCGGGATTTTTTTTGGGGGGGCTGCCGGTTGTACTGCTAGCGCAGCACGGCCGGCAGCAGCACTTCCTGGTCGCAGAGAATGTTCGCCACACCCAGCGTCGGGCAGACAAGGGGCGCTTTGACCGTCCACTCCGCACCGACCGGCACGCGCCCGAAACCGCCATGGCGCGGCGGCTGGTCCCAGTCGTAGAAGTCGATCAGGACTGTGCCCTCCCCCCCGTAAAAACCGGCAAAGTCGTTGTCGTTGTTGAGCGTGAAGTTCATGTGCCACACTTTGTGGCCGGGCAGCGTATTCTGACCTGCATCGTCGTCGGCCAGGAAGACGATCAGTCCCCCTGCTGGGATCACGGCACCCGCCGGCACCCGGAACTTGAGCGGCTCGCGGCGGTCGTTGGTCAATGACAGCCCCTCCAGGCTGACCGGCTGGCTGCCCGGATTGTAGACTTCGATCCAGTCCGGCGTCTCCGGTGTGGGGAAGATGCCCACTTCATCGGGATCGAAGGCCGTGTTGTTGCGCGAGACGACCTCGTTGATCAACAACAACGGCGGCCGGTAGCCGGCCAGATAGCCATACTCGTGCTGCGGCAGCGGGAAGCGCGCATCGCCATCTTCGCCGTCGCTGGCATAGACATAGTACCGCACCAGCGTGTTGCCGGGCACAGCCGGCAGCACACCCTGATACTGGTTGCCGCCAAGCGACGCCATCGTCGCCGTGACCCAGACGGGCGTAGTGGCCGTGTAGGGCGCGGTGGCCGTGTAGTAGACCAGGCTCGCAGCCGCCACGCCGACATTGTCCGTGATCGTCGCCGTCACGGTGAAGGGGCCGAGCGGAGCCGGCGTGTCGGCGGAGACGGTCGGCGTGGTAACCTCCGTGATGTACGGCGCGTCGATGCTGTTGCGCTTGCCCGGCGTAGGCCGGGTGATCTCCCACGTGCCGCCGCCGTCGATTGTGCGCGCATAGGACAGGTCCGTCCCCAGCGCCGGGAAGTCGGTCTCGTCTACCTTGAGGAAGGTGCCCGATGAACCCACCTGATAGAGCCCAACATACTCGCCGGCCGCTGAAAGGCCGAAGCTGAGATGGGCCGGCCCCTGCTCCGGATCGTTGTCGGCGTAGAGAATCAGGAAGCCGTTGGCCGGAATGGTCAGAGTCTGGGTGATGATGTGCTTCAGCGCGTCAGCAGGGTCGTCGGTCAGCGCCATCCCCGTGAGCGAAACAGGGCTGGCCGTCGGGTTGTAGATCTCGATCCAGTCGGGCGTCTCATCCACCTCGTCAGGGTCGACCAGGGTCGTGCCGTTGGACGCCATGATCTCGTTGATGCGCAGGTCACTCTGGCCCGCCCCCGCGGCTGGCACATCTTGGGCGGCCACAATCCCGCCGGTGACAAGGAGCAGCAGGGCCGCCGGCACGATTCCTGCCAACATGGCGCCAGCGGCGCGCTGAAATATCTGCATATGCGACACTCCTATCAGTAGCATGCACTCGGTGTGGTAATCAATGGCAGGTAGACGAAGTCTGAGGCCACGAGATCCTTGTTATAACGGCCCGGCGTCGGTGTGTCGAGCCCGCTCCAATCGCTGGCATTGGCCGGCGAACGGCCCATAGCAGCATCGCTCGCCATCGATTCAAAGGAGACCTGATCGATCACCTGATTGCCGCGTGCGTCGATATCGTAGAGCACCAGTGTTTCACCGTCTTTGCTCAGACTGAACGACGTGTGCAGCGCACCTTGTTCCGGTTCACCGTCCGCTATGAAAACCAGGTAGCCGTACGGGGCGATGGTCACACCCTCTGGAATCCGATACTGGCGCAGATTGGCCGCATCGTCGGTCAGGTAGGTGCCGCCCAGGTCGATAAAATACTCGCTCGTATTGTAGAGCTCGAACCAATCCGGGTACTCCTGCGGCTCCTGCGGATCGACCAGCGTGGCAGTGTTGTCGGCCATGATCTCGTTGATGACGATAGGCGGCTTGCGGCCCTGCGTGGGATCGCCGCTGTCGGAGATGTTACGCATGTACTCGCCCAGCAGCGGCAACCCGCTGGTGCTGTCCGCTGCCGTGCGGTTGTTGCTGATGACGGTTACCCGGATGCTGTCGGGGTTGCAGAGCTGGTTACGCCGCTCGCCGACGACGAAGTAGCGCGTGGCCGAGGCAGCCGCTGTAGGCGCGTTCGGGATGGCGATCGTCATCTCACCGTTGTTGAGCGGGAACCCGCTCTCAGAGGCGAGGAGCGTGTCGACGCCGGGCGTGAACTGGCCGTCGCCGTTGTCACGGTAGATCGAGAGCGCGCTGAACAGATCGCTGGCCTGCCCGGCCGAAAGACGCTGGCCCAGCCGCGTTTCAAAACGTAAGGTGAACCCGCGCAGCCAGAGCGTAGGGTCGCCGCTGCGCCCACGACTGGTCAGAACAGCGCTGTTGAGGACACTCTGGTCGCCGGCGCCTCCCCCCCCCTGCGTCTGTGTAATGCCAAATTGCCCGCCGCGATTCTCGTACCAGGCGACCTTGCCGTCCCCGCGCGACGCCGAGAGCACGTCGATGTCGCCGTCGGTGTCGAGATCGGCCGTGAAGATGCCGTGCGCTACATCGGTAAAGGGGCTGATCAGACGCTCGGTGAAGGTGGGCGTAAAGCCACCGCCGTTCTCGTACCAAACGATCCGGTCGGCATATTCATTGGCGGCGATGATATCCTTGTCGCCGTCGCCGTCCATGTCGGCGGTGATGGCAGCATGGACGCCGGCAGCCGTGTTGCTGACGACAAAGCGCTCGAAGCCGCGCCCGGCGCGCAGGCGGTTGGCGAACCAGGCGATGGTGTTGTCCAGCTCCGACGAAAGCAGCAGGTCGATGTCGTTGTCGCCGTCGATATCGTCGGCATAGACAAATTGCGCGCCGTCCGCCAGGTTGTAGATCGTCTCCTGCGAGAAGACCCCGCGACTCGTCTGGCGGAAGAACGTGAGGCTGTCGTCCTGCGCCGAGGCCGAGAGCAGGTCGAGCCATCCGTCACCGTCGACATCGGCCGCATAGGTCGAACGCGGATAGTCGACGACCTGCGACACGATACGCTTGGCAAACGCGCGCCCGGCACCGTCGATGTTCTCATACCAGGCGACGGTGTTGTCGCCGTCGCTGGCCGAGTAGAGGTCCATATCGCCGTCCTTGTCCAAGTCTGCCACGTTGACGTCACGCACGCGCATGGCATCCGCTGCCACGACCTGCGCGGCGAAGGAGACGCTCCCCGCCTGCCGCAGCTGGTTGAAGTAGGCAACGATGCGGTGGGTCGTGCGGTCGGCCGCAACGATGTCGATGTCCCCGTCGCTGTCCAGGTCGCCGGTCGTCACCCAACGCCCTCCCTGGAAGCCGTTGTCGATGACGGTCGGCGCAAAGTTGGGTGGGCTGCCCCCAAGGTTGCGATGCCATGCCACGACGTTGTTGGCTGTCGAGACTATGTCGGGCCGCCCGTCGTCGTCGATGTCGGCCGCCGCCACCGAACGCGTCTGGCTATAGGTGGTGACGATGCGCTCCCCTTCCAGCACGGCAGAACGGTGGATCGAGGTGTTGACGTAGAGCACCACCTGGTTGTCGCTGCGCGAGGCTGTGGCGATGTCGATGTCGCCGTCGCTGTCGAAGTCGGCCGCATGGACGCTGCGCGCCCCCACGGCCATATTGGTGATCAGACGGCGTGTAAAGGAGGGCGCAGCGTTGCCGTCGTTCTCAAAATACTCGACCGTATAGTTGTCGGAGGACGCAGCCAGGATGTCGAGGTCGCCGTCGCGATCGATGTCGCTGGAGGTGACGAATTTGGCATGGTCGGCATCGGTCGCCAACACATGCTCGACCCAGCTTCCGCCGCGATTCTGGTTTTCGTACCAGCCGATTACGTTCTCTTGCTCGGACCCGAAGATCACGTCGCCGTCGCCGTCGCCGTCCACGTCACCCGCGTGCACGCTCTTGGCGTAGTCGAGTGTCGGGTCGGGCACCGGGCCGTTGCGGATGAACCGGCGCTCGAAGCCGGCCGGGCGCGCCCCATTGTTGCGATACCACGTAATCTGATTGCCGTTTTCACCGGCAGCCAGGATGTCCAACTTGCCGTCGCTGTCGAGATCGCCCGTGTAGACGGCGACGGCCCCGTCGAGGCCGCCGTCGATCACGCGGCTGCCAAAGGCCGGTACGTCCCCGCTGCCGCTGTTCTCGAAGAGAAGGACCTGGTTGGCGTCACGTGTCGTGATCAGCACATCCGGATCGCCGTCGCTGTCGACGTCAGCGGCGTGCACCGCCACCGGATAGGCAAGCCCGCCCGCAATCTCCTGGCGCGTGAAGGTGGCCGAAGCCGGCAGATTGTTTTTCAGCCAGAAAACTGCACCATCGTTCGCCGCCGGCACGTCCCCTGTTGCCCCCGCCGCCGACGGCGCCAGGGCCCCGACCGCAACTGCCACCACATCGGTCTTGCCGTCGCGGTTGATGTCGGCCGGCACGACCATGTAGGTGCCGGGGGCGACGGTGAGCAGGCGCGGGGTGAACCGCAGTCCCCCCAGATGGCGGTGCCAGATGATCTGTCCATCTTCACGGCTGGCGGCAATCAAGTCGATGCGGCCGTCAGTGTCGAGGTCGGCCGACTGCACCGAATGCGCGCCAAGCGCCGTGGCCGAGAGGATCAGACGTTCGGTGTAGGGCGTGCCGGCGCTGTTTTGCACGGCCGGATCGATCGCCGGGGCCGCCATTGCGGTCGATACGATGGAGAACCAGGAGGAAACAGGGCGCGGGAGTGCCTGTGGCAGCCATAGGGTAGCGGCAAGCCACAGGGCCGCAGCGGCCAGAACGGTCGCAGATCGCATGGGTCGCGTCATCGTGAATACCTTTACGAACCAAAGTGCTCAGGGCTGCCGGCAAGGTGCGGCGCACTGCTGGCAGGTCAGAATTCGAATCATCGCCGATCCGTCCGCTATAATAGCCGCAACTGAATGGCTGTCCAAAGTTGTGCAGCGTGGCGGTGCCTCGTCGCTGTGCTGAATGAGTCGAATCGAACAGGCCGGGAACCGGCCTGTGAGGGCCGCGGTGGTGCGGCCGGGTGGATGCTACACAGATGCCTTGGACCAAACTCCTGCTGATGCTCTGCGCGCTCCTGGTTGCGTTGCCGCTCCAGCCCGCTCCCGCCCACGCCGCCGAAGATGCAACTGCCCAGATCGTCGTCAACGAAATCCACTATGATCCGTCGCCGGCAAGCAATTTCCTGGAATTTGTGGAGCTCTACAACGCCGGCACACAGGCGGTCAATCTGGCCGACTGGGCGCTGGACGGCGCCGTCGAATACACCTTCCCGGCAGGCGCCGTCATCCAGGCGCGCAGCTATCTCGTCGCCGGCGTCGAACCCGGCACGCTCGCCCGCACCTACGCTGTGACGGCATTTGGCCCGTGGCAGGGACGCCTTGGCAACGACGGCGACGATGTGATCCTGCGCAATGACCGCGCCCAGGAGATGGACCGCGTCTCCTACGGCGTCGGCTTCCCGTGGCCGGTGACAGGATACACGGTCGAGCGATCCATGAATTTGATCGCGCCCGCTGCCGACAACGCGGTGCCGGGCGCCTGGCGTGCAGCCTCTCCTACGCCGGGCCGCGCAAATGTCGGGCTGACCGGCAACCCGCCTCCCTTTGTCGATACCGTGGTACATCAGCCAACTGCGCCGACCCCGCACGACACGGTCACGATCAGCGCGCACGTGACGGATGCCGACGGCGTCGGCACAGTGCGGCTCTGGCTGCAGGCAGTTGCGCCCGGCAGCTATATCCGCCTCACCGACCCAACCTACGCCACGACGTGGACGCCCTACGAGATGCAGCCGGCCGGCGACGATCGCTACATCGTCGCGCTGCCAGCCGCACTGGTGCGCCATCGCTTCCTGCTGCGCTACCGCATCGAGGCCGTCGACCGTGGCGGGCGCAGCGTCATCGCCCCGGCCGCCGAAGACCCCCAGCCCAATTTCGCACTCTTCGTCTACGAGGGTCTGCCCCCCTGGAACGGCGCAGTCAACCCGTGGGCACCGGGCAGCGCGCTGGCACAGATCAACCGCTTTGATTTCAGCCGGATGGCAAGCCTGCCCGTCTACCATCTCATCGCCAACAACAGTGACGTGGCCAATGCCCAGTTCATCCCCAACTCGCAGTGGTTCGAGGGCTACAGCGGCAGCGATTACCTCTGGCGCGGCACGCTGGTCTACGACGGTGTCGTCTACGACCACATCGGCTTCCGTGCCCGCGGACAGGCGTTCCGCTACGCCACGGGCAAGAACAAGTGGAAGTTCAACTTCCTGCCCGGCCATGGCTTTCAAGCCAGAAACGCCCACGGTGTGCCCTATGCGGTCAAGTGGGATAAGCTGAACCTGACCGGGAGCATGCAACATGCCAATCGCGGCTTCCGCGGCGAGCATGGCATGTTCGAATCGCTCTCCATGCGTGTCTTTGCCATGGCAGGCGTCCCCGCACCGGCCACCCACTTCGTGCATTTCCGCGTCGTCGACCAGAGCGACGAGGCCGCCTACTCCCAGTACACGGGCGATTTCTGGGGACTCTACCTGGCGGTCGAGGAGATGGACGGCCGCTTCCTGCAGCAACGCGATCTGCCCGACGGGAACCTCTACAAGATGAATGGCGGCACCGGCGAACTGCAGAACCAGGGTTTCGGCCAGCCCACCGACCGCTCCGATCTGGACGCGTTTATGAACACCTACATCGGGGGCAACCCGGGCGACGGCTGGTGGCAGACGGCCTTCGATCTGGCCGGCTACTACCGCTTCCACGCTGCGCTCCAGGCCGTGCACCACTACGATGTCAACGAAGGCAAGAACTACTTCTACTTCCGCGACCCGGCGAACGGCCGGTGGTCGATCTGGCCATGGGACACCGACCTGACCTGGTCCGCAACATTCTCCGGCGACGGCAACGAGCCCTTCCGCGATCGCGTTCTGGCCAAACCACTCTTCTATCGAGAATATCTCAATACCCTGCGCGAGCTGCGCGATCTGCTCTTCAACCAAGAGCAGATGAACCTGCTCATCGACGAAGTCGCCGCCATGATCGACACGCCGGCCAGCGGCCTGTCCATGGTCGATGCCGACCGCACCCTCTGGGACTACAACCCGATCCTGACCTCGCGCTATGTGGATGAAGAGCGCGCTCGCTGGGGAAAGTTCTACTTCAGCGTCCCAACACGCGATTTTGCCGGCATGGTGCACTACATGAAGCGTTATGTGGCTGCCCGCGCAGCGTGGATCGACGGGCAGATTCTCACCGACTCTAACATGCCGTACACGCCCACGCTCCAATACACCGGGCCGGCGGGCTACCCAGCCGACCAACTGATCTTTACAGCGGGTGCCTACAGCGACCCGCAGGGGCCGGCCACCTTTGCGGCGATCCAGTGGCGGGCGGCCAGCGTGGCCTGGCCCGGCCTGCCCGGCTACGTACCCGGCCTGCCCAACCGCTACGAAATGGACGGCGCCTGGGTCTCCCCAGAATATCCGTCGTTCACCCCATTCTACGCGGTGCCGCAGGGCGTCTGCATGCCGGGCAGCACCTGCCGCGTACGCGTCCGCATGAAAGATGACAGCGGCCGCTGGAGCCACTGGTCTGCACCCGTACAGTTCGCGCCGGCGCCGCCGACCTCTGCCCCGTCCGGCGCGCTGAAAGTGACCGAAATCATGTACAACCCGCCCACGTGGGGCAACGTGGCCGGCGATGACCTCGAATTCCTGGAGCTGAAGAACACAGGGTCCTCCCCTCTCGACATCGGCGGCTGGACCCTTGCCGACGGCGTCACCTATCGCTTTCCAGTCGCAACGATCCTCGAACCGGGTGCAGTCGTCGTGCTGGCCGAAAACGCCGGCCGCTTCCGCTCCCGCTACAGCAGGGTGCCCTTTGGCCAGTTCAGCGGACGACTCAATGACGGCGGGGAGACGATCACGGCGCGCGACCCGTACGATCGCGTTGTGTGGTCGTTCACCTACGGCGACGACAAGGGGTGGCCGGTCTTTGCAGACGGCGCCGGAAAATCGCTGGTGCCGGGCAATGTCGCAGCGCCGGGCGATCCGGGCGCCGCGACAAGCTGGCGTGCCAGCACGGTCGTCGGCGGGTCGCCCGGCGCCGACGACCCGCCGACGGTGCTCGTCAACGAGGCACGCTTCGACCCGGCAACCCTGCAGTTCACGGCGCTGGAGCTCTATAACCCGACCGCCGATGCGGTGAATATTGGCGGCTGGCTCCTCAGCGACCGCCCCATCGACACGCTGGCCTATGGCGCTACGCCCGCCGGCGACACAGTCCTGCCCCCGCAGACAACGATCCCGGCAGGCGGCTACCTGGTCCTCCAGGCGGCACAGCTGGGCGGTGTATTGGGTTTCGACGGCGGGCTGGGCAGCCTGTACCTAGTGTCGCGCACGCCGGCTGGGTGGTTCAGCGGCTACCGTCATGGCTTCACCACCATCGCCCCGATGGCCGGCGACACTGTGGGCCGCACCGTGCTCGTCGACAACAGCGAAGTCTTCCCGGCACAGCCGTCCACGCTGGGCGCTGCCAATGGCGACCCGCAACCCGGCCCCGTGACGATCACGCGCGCCAGGTTGCTGCCCGACGGCTCAGCGCAGTGGATCGAGCTGACCAACCGCACCGGCACGGCCGTCTCTCTCTACGAGCCGGCCAGCCCCCTGCTCACCTGGTCGATCGATGGCCTGGCCTTCCGCTTTCCCGCCGGCCTGACCCTGCGCCCCGCCGGCCGCCTGCTCGTGACGAACGCAACCCCCTCTGCGCTGTGCGCCGCCGGCGAGGTGCCCTTCGGCTGGCAGGTGGCCGGCGCCGCGCCGCTGGGCATCCCCGCCCAGGGCGGCACATTGCGCGTGCTCGCCCAGGTGCTCGGCGCCAACGGGCAGACCGGCACGCGCCTGGTCGACGAAGTACGCGTGGCGAGCGCCGCCGAACTGGCACAGACGCCCGGCGCAACCGCCTGGCAGCGCGTTGCACCCGACGCCTTCGGCCTGGATCGGCGCCAATGGCACGCAACAGGCGACCCGCTGGTGCCCGGCGACGCAGCGGCCGACGGGCCGATCAGCCTGTGCAGCTTCGATGCCTTCCATAACCGCGCCGGCCAGATGCAGATCGAATGGGTTGCGCGCGCACTGCCGGCGGGTGCACACTTCTCCCTGTGGCGCGGCATGGATTTCGACCGCAGCCGCGCCGCCCTGGTGGCCGGCGACGTCCAAGGCGCAGCGACCGGCGACACCTCCACCTTCACCTGGATCGACGCCGGCCTGCCCACAGCCCAGCAGCCTGTCTACTGGCTCCAAGTCACAACAGACGCCGGCACCGTAGATCTGGCGATGACCACGCCGCGCGTCGAATCAACCGTGATCTTCGCCCCGTGGATTGCCCGGTAGCCGCCCATGATCGACCACCTGCGTTCCACCTTGCGCGGCCTGCCAATAGCAGGGGGGCTGGCCTGCGCCGCGATCTGGCTCCTCCTCTTCGGCCTGCTCTTCGGCCTCAATATGCGGCGCGGGCTCAACCACGACGAACACCAGTTTGTCGGCAGCGCAGTGCTGCTCGCCCGCTACGGCCTGCAGCCCTACGCCGATTTCGCCTACTTTCACGTGCCGGGCCAGACAGGGCTCAACGCTGCGCTCTTCGCCGGGAACGACTTCTTTTTGCTGACTGCACGGCTGGCGGCGGTCGTGTGGAGCTGGCTCAGCCTGGGCCTGCTCCTGCTGGTGGGCCTGGCGACAGCGCCCCTGGCCGGCCGTTGGGCGCGGCCGGCCTATGCCGTCGCCGGCGTCGTCGCCCTGGCCGCGTCCCCGCTCTTTGTTCACACCAGCGGCCGTGCCTGGAACCACGACCTGCCCATGTTCCTGGCCCTCGCGGCGCTGCTCACCTTGCTGGCCGCCACCTGGCAGGCCGGCGATCCGCTGCATCCAGACACCGGTCGCCTGTCACTCGCGGCGCGCCTGGCCATGCTCGGTGCCGGCGGGCTGCTCGGCCTGGCCATCGCCACACGGCTGAGCTATGCCTTCCTGGCGCCGGCCTTTGCGCTGGCGATCTGGCTGCAGAAGGGGCGGGCCTGGCAGCAGAAGCTGTGGCTCACGCTCTGGCTGGCAGCGGGCGGCCTCGCGGGCATGGCGCCCGTCTGGATTGCGCTCGCCACCGCGCCCGGCGGCTTTCTCTTCGGCAATGTGACCTATAACCTGCAACTCAACCCCCAATACTATGCTGCCGCCGGTTCCGCATCTGCCATGACCGTGGCGGGCAAGCTGGCCTATTTCGGCGATCTGCTCCTGGCTCAGCCGGGCAATCTGGTCGCGCCCCTTCTCTTCGCAGTCGCTGTGTTGCCCGCGCTGCCAAGGCTGCACCGCCCCGAGGCATTCGCCCTGATCACGCTGCTCGCCATCCTGCCCTTTGCCCTGCTGGGCGCGTTGAGTGCGACACCCTCCCAGATTCAGTACTTCTACATGCTCTATCCGTTCTTCGTGCTCGGCTTTTTCTGCGCCGTGCCGCTGTGGCCCCAACGCCACGGCGCAGCGCTGGCCGCAGTGGCGGCAGGCGCGCTGCTGGCAGCCGGGTCGACGGCAATCCACTACGGCGACGGCCTGGCCGTCCTCGCACAGCCGGCACGTTGGTATCCGGTCAAGGTCCACGATCGCGGCGCGCGCATCGCCGCATTGACGGGCGCCGGACGCGTGCTCACCCTGGCGCCGATCCATGCCATGGAAGGCGGTGTGCCCACCTATCCCGAGTTCGTCACCGGCCCCCTCGCATGGCGTGTGGCACACCTGATTCCACCGCAAGAACGCGCACGCCACCATCTCGTCACCGAAACTGAACTGGCGGCCTTGCTGGCGGCTGACCCGCCCCGTGCCGTGCTGACCGGCTTCGAAGAGGACGATCAGGAGCTGGAGCAGGTCTTGATTGACTATGCACAGGACAACGGCCACATCCCCGTGCCGCTGCCCGACGAAGGCATACTCTGGCTGGCACCGCTGGCAGAGTGGGAAGGCGCCATCCGCCTGGGCGCAGTCGACCTGCCCGCTGCACGCGTCGCCCCGGCCACCGACGTGCCCGTGACGCTCTACCTGGGCTGCAGCGCACCGATTGAACACAATCTGAATGTGTTGGTACGGGTCGTCGGCGCCGACGGCCACGAGATCGCACGCAGCGAAGGCTGGCCCTACGGATCCGCTACCCAAAGCTGGCGCACAGGCGAGATGTGGCCCGACGGCCACCGGCTGGCGCTCGACCCCGCTGCCGAACCCGCTGTGTACCGCATCGAGGTGAGCTTCTACGACCCCGCAACGTTGGCTGCCTTCGGAGACGTCGTCACAGTGGGCTACCTGGCCGTGGGCGGCGACCTCGCGCCGGTGGACGGTGCGGCGCTCGCCACTTTCGGCGACGGCGTCGAGTTGCGCGCCGTACATACGGGCGACACACCATGGCAGCCCGGCCAGCCGGCAACGGTGACGTTGACCTGGCAGCCCGCACAGGCGCTCGACCGCGCCTACACAGTCTTCGTGCAACTCATCGCACCCAACGGCCAGGTGGCCGCGCAGGGCGACCAGCCGCCGCTGCAGGGTTTCTACCCGAGCGATCGCTGGCTTGCCGGACAGCCGTTTACGGACCGCTACACACTCGCCCTTCCCCCCGAGATGGCTGCCGGCGACTACCGCATCGTCGTCGGCTTCTACGATCCCGCAACAGGCCGGCGCCTGCCCGTCGTGCGCGCCGAT